>CALVLR010000055.1 GCA_944340685.1 uncultured Clostridia bacterium
GCGCCCCAATAGCGCTGACGGGAGACCAGCCAGTCGCGCAGGCGGTAGTTGACCTTCTTGCCGCCCTTGCCGAGCTTGGAGATGTATGCAGCGACTTCGGCGCGCGCCTCCTCGCCGAACAGTCCGTCAAAGTTCTGCGAGCCGACCATGATACCGTCCTCGGTAAAGGGAAGTTCGGCTTCGCCTCCCTTCTTTTCAATGACTTTCACGATGGGGAGGCCGTACTTCGTTGCAAAGGCAAAGTCGCGCTCGTCGTGCGCGGGGACCGCCATGACCGCGCCCGTTCCGTAGCTCGCCAGAACATAGTCTGCAAGATAGATGGGGATGCGCTTGCCGTTGACGGGATTTACAGCGTAAGAGCCTGTAAATACGCCCGTTTTTTCGCGCGTGGAGGAGAGCCGTTCGATCTCGTTCGCTTTCGCCGCCTCGGCGATGTACGCCTCGACCGCCTCCGCCTGTTCGGGCGTTGTGAGCTTGCGTGCGAGCGGGTGTTCGGGTGCGAGCACAACGTAGGTGACGCCGAACACTGTATCGCAGCGGGTGGTGTACACGCGGATCTTGTCGCCGCTCTCACAGTCAAATTCGATTTCGCAGCCCGTCGATTTCCCGATCCAGTTGCGCTGCATGTTCTTGGTCTTTTCCGGCCAGTCCAGTCCGTCAAGCCCGCTTAAAAGCTCTTCTGCATAATCTGTAATTTTAAAGAACCACTGCGTCAGGTTCTTTCGCAGCACCTGCGTGCCGCAGCGTTCGCAGCAGCCTTCCGTGACCTGTTCGTTTGCAAGCACCGTCTGGCAGGAGGGGCACCAGTTGACGGGCGCCTCCTTGCGGTAGGCAAGCCCCTTCTTATAGAGCTGCAGGAACATCCACTGCGTCCACTTGTAATAGTTCTCTTCGCAGGTCTTGACCTCCGCCGACCAATCGAACATGGCGCCCATTGCGCGGAGCTGACCCTCCATGGTGGCAATGTTCTTCTCGGTGGAGTCCTTGGGGTGGATGCCCGTTTTGATCGCATAGTTCTCGGCAGGAAGCCCGAACGCGTCAAACCCCATGGGCTGGAACACGTTGTAGCCCTGCATCCGCTTGAAGCGGGCGTACGAGTCGGTGGGGCCGTAGTTGTACCAATGCCCGATATGCAGCTTTGCGCCTGAGGGATAGGAGAACATCTCCAGAACATAGAGTTTCTTTTTTTCTCCGTCCCGTTTGTCGAAGTTGTTGAACTTCGCTTTTTCCCAGCGGGTCTGCCATTTATGCTCGACCGATTTTACGTCCATAAAATACCTCTCAATGTAATACCATCCGTTATTTTACTATGGATGGCGCGGGAAGTCAAGCGGAGCAGCGTCTTTTACGAAAAATCATGCGCTTTTTCACCGGTTCCGTCGAAAAAGAAATAAATTTGCGCGCGTTTCATACAATAGGGATGTGGAAGAGATCACCTTGTCGGAAGGGAAAGAAAACAGCATATTTGTTGCGCATCTGTATAATGCGCTCCTGCCCGCCGCGATCGCGGCGGGCGGCTCGGGGGAGCTTTTGTACGACGGCGACCGCGCCGCCATTCTTCTCCGCGTGCCCTCCGGAAAGCAGATCCGCGCGCGTGCCGCGGACGCAGTCGCCGAAGTCGTATGCATCGGCTATAAATGCCGCTTTCTGGAAGAACGGGTCTCCGTCTGCCTTTCGCGGCGGGAGCGGCGGCTGCTGATCGCGGCGCTGATTGCGGCGGATTTCGAAAGCGACGCAGCGTATGTCCGCGGGAAAGCCAGGGTAGGGGGCGCGTGGGCGGTAGACGGCTTCTGGAATTTCCGCCTCGGCGCGCTCAAAGAGAAGTGGGAACGCATCGCGCGCTATGTGCCGACGGGGTTTGCCGCGCCCGATCTGAAGAAATTCTGCGCGTTTCTTGCGGGGGAGAGTGCGAACAAGATCTATCTCAAAGGGAATATTGTATACGGCGCCGATTTCACGCCGCTCAGGCGCAGCCGCCTCATGGGGGAGGAAGACGTTGAAACGGAGATCGTGCTCTCCGACGCAGGGTTTATTTACTGCCTCGGCGAGGTGGAGGACGCAGTGGGAGATTTTCTGCAAAAATATTATGCGGAGCGTGCAATATTTTCTTGACAAGCCGCCGCGGCAGTGGTAAAATGACCTTACAAAACGGCAGAGACAAGTAGCCCCGTTTGCTTTTTTCAGAGAGCGCGCCCGTGGCTGGAAGGCGCGTATGGGCGGCGGCAAGTGAAACCGCTCTGCGGCAGATCCTTAAAATTCAACAGAGCGGCCGGATGCGGCAATTAAGGTGGAACCGCGCATTCAAAGAAAAATGCGTCCTTAAAATTCTCTCGGAAGGGGATTTTAGGGGCGTTTTTGTTATATTTATTGCAAATGCAAAGTATTATGCGTGACATAATACTTCAAAAGAGGAGGAAACGCATGGAAATCATACTCAAAAACGGCGATAAACTCAATGTGGAGAGCGGGGCAACGGCTATGGACGCGGCGCGCGCCATTTCCGAAGGGCTGGGCCGCGCTGCGGTCGCGGCAAAAGTCAACGGAAAACTCGTCGATGTTTCGCATGTACTTGCGGAGGGCGACGCCCTCGAGATCGTCACGCTGAAAGATAAAGAGGGGCTGGAAGTTTACCGCCATACCTGCGCGCACGTGCTTGCGCAGGCGCTTAAAACCATCTATCCGACCTGCAAACTCGCCATCGGTCCCGTCATCGACAACGGCTATTATTACGACGTCGATTTCAAGACGCCCATCACGATGGAAGATTTTGCCAAGGTCGAAGCGGAGATGAAAAAGATCATCAAGAGCAATCTTCCCATCGAGCGGTTCACGCTGCCGCGCGAAGAGGCGATCGCGCTCATGAGCAAGTACCATGAGACCTATAAGGTAGAACTGATACAGGATCTTCCCAAGGGAGAAGAGATCTCTTTCTATCGTCAGGGCGCGTTCATCGACCTCTGCCGCGGACCGCACCTTCCTTCTACGGGCAAGATCAAGGCGTTTCGTCTCGTCTCCATCGCGGGGGCGTATTGGCGCGGCGACGAAAAGCGCAAGATGCTCACCCGCATCTACGGAACGGCGTTCGCGAAAAAAGAAGAGATGGACGAATACTTCGAGATGCTCGAAGAGGCAAAGAAACGCGATCATATCAAGCTCGGCAAGGAGATGAAGCTCTTCGCGCTGCTGCCCGAAGGCAGGGGGTTCCCGTTCTTCCTCCCGAACGGCATGGTGCTTAAAAATATCCTCATCGATTATTGGCGCCAGATCCACCGCCGCGAAGGATATGTGGAGGTGCAGACGCCCATTATCCTCAACCGGTCGCTCTGGGAGACCTCCGGACATTGGGATCACTATAAAGAAAATATGTATACGACGAAGATCGACGGCGAGGACTGCGCCATCAAGCCCATGAACTGCCCGGGCGGGCTTCTCGTATACAAGCTGCACCCGCACAGCTATAAAGACCTGCCCATCCGCATGGGCGAGCTGGGCATCGTCCACCGCCACGAAAAGAGCGGCCAGCTCCACGGTCTCATGCGCGTCAGGTGCTTCACGCAGGACGACGCGCACATCTTCATGCTGCCCGAGCAGATCACTTCCGAGATCAAGGGCGTCGTGCGCATCATCGACGAGGTTTATAAGCTCTTCGGGTTCAAATATCACGTCGAACTTTCCACCCGCCCCGAAAATTCCATCGGCTCCGACGAGGATTGGGAGGCGGCGACAAATGCGCTCCGCGCCGCGCTCGACGAGATGCAGCTTCCGTACACCGTCAACGAGGGGGACGGCGCGTTCTACGGTCCCAAGATCGATTTCCACCTCGAGGATTCCATCAAGCGCACTTGGCAGTGCGGCACCATTCAGCTCGACTTCCAGCTTCCGCAGCGCTTTGAGATCGAGTATGTGGGCGAGGACGGGCTCAGGCACCGCCCGATCATGATCCACCGCGTGGTGTTTGGCTCCATCGAGCGCTTTATCGGTATCCTCATCGAGCATTTTGCGGGCAAGTTCCCCGTTTGGCTCGCGCCTGAGCAGGTCAAAGTGCTTCCCATCACCGACCGCGCCGCAGAGTATGCGACGCAGCTCGTGAAGGAGATGAACGCACTGGGGCTGCGCGCTTCCGCAGACCTCAGGAAGGAAAAGCTCGGCAGGAAGATCCTCGACGCCGAGATGGAGAAGGTTCCCTACAAGCTCGTCGTGGGCGATAAAGAGGTGGAGGAGGGCACCGTGTCCGTCCGCCGCCGCGGCGAAGGGGACATCGGCGCCATGGCAAAGCAGGACTTTTTCGAGCTCGTCCTCAAAGAGGACAGAGAAAAGACGATTTTCTGATCGGCTTCTCAAAAAATCCTGAAAATCGAGGTAAAATTTTCTTGACAAAGGGCGTGCCTTCTGTTAAAATAGCATTCGTCAAGCAGAGGTGAACCCTTCTCCCCGTGTCTGCCAAGCGGAACGGGTCAATGAAACAGAGCATTTACACGGGATCTCCGTGTGCTGAACTTTTCATGGGTCGCCTTTGTGCGACCCTATTCTTTTTTCATCGAGGTGGAAGTATCAAAACGCAAAATCAGATGAATGGGGAAATCCGCGACCGCGAGATCCGTGTGATCTCCGAAACGGGGGAAATGCTGGGCGTGATGTCTCCGCGCGAGGCGATGCGCCTTGCCGAGGACGCGGGGCTCGATCTCGTGAAGATCTCTCCGAACGCCGTCCCGCCCGTGTGCAAGATCATGGATTGGGGCAAGTTCAAGTTCGAACAGGCGAAGAAGGAGAAGGAGAACCGCCGCAACCAGAAGATCGTGGAGCTCAAAGAAGTGCAGCTCTCCGTCACCATCGACGTCGGCGACGTCAACGTGAAGGCGAAGCAGGCGACCAAATTCCTCGAAGCGGGGAACAAGGTCAAAGTTACCATCCGTCTCCGCGGCAGGCAGATGGCGCACGCGCACCTCGGGCGCGACGTGATGATGAACTTCTATGAGATGCTCAAGGAGATCGCCGTCATTGAAAAGCCCGTCAATCAGGAGGGGCGCAACCTCATCATGATTCTGGCTCCCGCCAAGAAATAACAAAGTACGCACGCCCCGCTTGACGAGGGGTTTGCACGATAAAGTTCGGAAAAATTCATCGGAGGATACAAGTATGCCTAAACAGAAATCGCACAGCGGTTCCAAAAAGCGCTTCTGGCTCACCGGCACCGGCAAGGTCAACAGACCTCACGGCGGCAAGAACCACAAGGCTGAAACCAAGAACAGAAAGAGAAAGAGAAATTTGCGTCAGACGACGCTCGTCTCCTCGGCGCAGGAGAACAACGTCAAGAAGATGATCCCCTACAAGGACTGAGCGGAGGTGAATTATGCGTATTAAGAGA
>CALVLR010000056.1 GCA_944340685.1 uncultured Clostridia bacterium
GCAAACAATGACAAGAACGATCGGCAAGACCGCTTTGAGAAAGGAGACTCCCACACGATGCCCCGTTCTATAGAACTCCGCAAAGAATACGAGGTTATACAGCGCATAGGCAAGCATGGCGCATCCGTAAAACGCGGCGTTTGCTTCGATGCCCGCGGCGTTCCCGCCGGGGAAAATGCGCGTGCGAAGAAAGGCGAACGGCAGAGAGAGAAGGAGCTGGCATACCTGCGCAAGACAGACGAACGCAAGCCTGCCGCCGACGATCCTTCTTCGCGATACGGGAAGAAGCGCACTGAACGCTACGTCGTTTGTCTCGCGTCCATACAAAAAAGTGATCATCGGGGCAAGACCCCCGAACAGAAAAATAACGCCGTACGGATAATTGGGGACGAGAACAAGTACTCCCAGCGCCGTAAAAAAATATGCGGTGGGATGCGCCGACAGATAAAATTCTTTAAACAGAAGACTCTTCACAGAAGCCCTCCTCTTTGAGAAAATACGCCTCCAACGCAGACATGGTACCCTGTAAATTTGTGCAGTCACTTAAATATGATCGCGTTTCGTCTGCGCGGACGATTTTTCCGCCGCGGATATATACGATGTGATCTGCGCATTGTTCCAGGTCGGAAACGATCTGCGTCGAAAAAAATACGGCGCGTCTTTTTTCGCGGACAAACCCGCGTAAAAATGCGATGATCTCCGCACGCGAGACGGGATCGAGTCCGCTCGTCGGCTCGTCGAGGATCAGCAGTCCTGCACCGTGCGAACAGGCGAGCGCAAGAAGGAATTTCGTCTTCATGCCATTTGAAAGTTCACGAAAGCGCTTCCCTTCGTCCAGACAAAATTGAGCGGCGAGACGGCGGTATTCTCCCTCGTTCCAATCCCGCCAGAAGGCGGCGTAGACGCGCCTGATCTGCCCGATGCGCTTATAAGGGTATATCTCCATACCGCCAAACATCACGCCGAGCGACTCTCGTGCGCCTGTATCGTGCGCAGGCTTTCCGAAGATTCGGATCTCTCCCCCGTTCGGATGAACGAGTCCGGCGATACACTTTAAAACGGTGCTCTTGCCCGCGCCGTTTCTGCCCAAAAAACCTGTTATCGAACCTTCCTCTACATAAAAGGATACGTCCTGCAACGCAAAAGAGGCATAGTTCTTGCAAAGCCCCTTGACTTCAAGCGCGTTCACAATTTTTCCTTCGTGATATTTTCCATGATTTTTGCCGCATACGAGAACATCAGTTCGCTTTCGACGAGCGCGATCCCCCGTTCTCCCGCCGTTTCGTTGCCAAGGACGACGAGACGGCTTCCCGATTTGAGTCCGAAGACCTCGCGGGCGCGTTTCGGAAGGACGATCTGCCCGCGGTCGCCCACGGTCGCGATCCCGAAGATATGTTTTCCCTTCGGCGGGATCGGATACCCGAGCGCCGATTCATCGTGGCGGAGAAGCGCGTCTAAAGTAACGCCGTAATACTCCGCAAGCGCGGCGGCATGCGTCAGATCGGGCGTGCTTTCACCCGTCTCCCATTTTCCGACCGCCTGCCGCGTCGCATTCACATGCTCTGCGACCGCTTCCAACGTATCCCCCCGTTCTCTCCGCAGCGCGGCAAGATTCGCTGCAAGCAATTGCGTGTGATTTTTCATATTTTTCCTCCTCATTTTACCCGTATTATACCATGCCTTACTTCTCCGTTCAACCAACTGCGGCAAACAAAATATGTAAGCTTTGCTTGACAGGGGATCTATCAGCACAGATAATGCTTTCCCTATCAGATCGGAAACACCGAATTTTCGTCTTTTTACCGCATTTATTTGACTTTCGCATATGACAAAATTATAATAATACTTATGGAGAACAGTAAGAAAAGGAGTGCGGGGCGGAAGATCGCCGCGCTCGGCATGCTTTCGGGGTTGGGGCTCGCCGCGTTTTTGTTGGAGAGTCTGATTCCTGTCCCCTTTCTGCCGGGCGCAAAGCTCGGCTTTGCAAATATTTTTTCTCTCCTCGCCATGCTTTTGTACGGACTTCCGGAGGCGCTTGCCGTCATTTTCGTACGCACATTTTTGGGCAGCCTGTTCGCGGGGAACCTCTCCATGCTTTTGTACAGCCTGACGGCAGGAGTCGCTTCTGCGCTCTTCACCCGCCTTCTCCTGTATGCGCTTCCGCGGGTGAGCTTTCTTGCAGTCTCCGTCGCGGGGGCGATCATACATAACATTGTGCAGCTTTTCGTCTATTGCGGTCTGACCGGCACAATGCTTCTTTTTGTTTACGCGCCCTATCTGTGTCTGATGGGCGCAGCCGCGGGAGCAGCAGTCGGGCTCATCGTGATCTGGACGCTCAGAGCGCTTCCGAAAAAAATTTTTGCGGGAGCAGAAGGAAAAAAGGAGGAAACACATTGAAAGCGATCAAGGGCAAACCCTTTTTCCGCGGCGTCAGGGTCGCGGGACATAAGGCGCTCACGGAACATCTTTCCGTCGAACGGTCGGAATATCGCGGCGAAGTCGCCATTCCGATCCGACAGCATGCGGGCGCGCCCGCGGAACCGGTCATCGCTGCGGGACAGCACGTACGGCGCGGCGAGCTTATCGCAAGAGCCTCTGGCGCCGTCTCCGCCAACATCCATGCAAGCGTATGCGGCACCGTAAAAGCCGTGGAA
>CALVLR010000057.1 GCA_944340685.1 uncultured Clostridia bacterium
AGCGAGCGAAACCCCGCAAACCGTTTCTTCTTGGAGGCGCCACCCGGATTTGAACCGGGGAGTCAGGGTTTTGCAGACCCTTGCCTTACCACTTGGCTATGGCGCCAAACCCGCCCCGAAACGATCATGCTTTGGGGCAAAATAAAAACAGCGCGGGAATCTACGATTGGAGCGGGAAACAAGACTCGAACCCGCGACATTCACCTTGGCAAGGTGACGCTCTACCACTGAGCTATTCCCGCATAATTTTGATTCCGCGCTGTGCTGGTGGAAACAACAGGGCTCGAACCTGTGACCCTCTGCTTGTAAGGCAGATGCTCTCCCAGCTGAGCTATGCTTCCGAACTTGCTTGAATAATATAGCATATCTCAAAAACAAAAGCAAGCGTTTTTTCGTCGATTTGTGATTTTTTTCAGGAAATTTTTCTGCGGGTCGTCCGGCGCGAGCCTGCCCATACAATGAGTTTTCCCAATTTTCCTTTTTCTCTTGCACAACATCGTATTGTCGTTCTATAAAGTCTGCGCGCGACAATATATAAGGAATCGCCAAAAAAGCGGGAACGCCTCTCTTCACGCAAAGAGTTCGGTGGAGAGATAGCGATCAGCGCCGTCGGGGAAAATGACGACAACATTCTTACCCGCGAACTCCGCGCGCGCGGCAAGCTGCGCGGCGGCGCAGAGCGCCGCGCCCGAGGAGATGCCGACGAGCGTCCCCTCCGCGCGCCCGACTTCCCGCGCATAGGAAAAGGCGTCTTCGTCCGTCACGGCGATCACCTCGTTGTAGACGGACGTATCCAGCGCCTTCGGCACAAAGCCCGCGCCGATGCCCTGGATCTTGTGCTGCCCTGCCCTGCCGCCCGAAAGGACGGGCGAGGAGGCCGGTTCGACGGCGACGATGTGCACCATGGGATTCTTCTCCCTGAGGTACCGTCCCGTGCCCGTGATCGTCCCGCCCGTGCCGACGGACGCGACGAGGGCGTCCACCCTTCCCTGCATATCCGCCCAGATCTCGGGACCCGTCGTAGCGTAGTGTGCGGCAGGGTTGGCGGGATTGGAGAACTGATCGGGGATAAAGCTCCCCTTCGTCTGTGCGGCGAGCTCGTTTGCACGGGCGATCGCGCCCGACATCCCCTTCGCGCCCTCGGTGAGCACGATCTCCGCACCGTACGCCTTTAAAAGATTGCGCCGTTCCACGCTCATCGTCTCGGGCATGGTCAGAATGACGCGGTACCCCTTGGCACGGGCGATCGCGGCAAGCCCGATGCCCGTATTGCCCGAGGTGGGTTCGATGATCACGCTGCCCGCCTTTAACTGCCCGCGCGCCTCGGCATCGGCGATCATATTTGCTGCAACGCGGTCCTTGATCGACCCCGCGGGATTAAAATGTTCCAGCTTTGCAAAGATGCGCCCCTTCAGTCCGCGCACCGCCGTAAATTTTTTCAACTCCAGCATGGGCGTACCGCCCACCATGTCTGCGATCGATGTGTACAAAGCCATATGTTCCTCCAGAAAAGGATCTTTCCCCTATTGTACGCCCTTTGTGCCGCCTTGTCAACTTCCGCCCGAAGAAAAACGTCCGCACAGGCGAACGTCTCTTGCTTACTTTTTGGGTTTTTTCATGGTGAGCGAGATGCGCTTTTTCTTTTCGTCGACCTCTTTCACCCATACGGTGACGACGTCGCCGACGGAGAGCACCTCGGAGGGATGGCGGATGAACTTATCGCAGATCTGCGAGATGTGGACAAGCCCGTCCTGATGTACGCCGATGTCGACAAACGCGCCGAAGTCGATGACGTTGCGCACCGTGCCCTTGAGCTCCATGCCGGGCTTTAAATCTTTGATCTCGAGAACGTCCGTTCTCAGAAGGGGCGGCGGAAGCTCGTCGCGCGGGTCGCGCCCCGGTTTCATGAGTTCGGCAGCGACGTCGCGCAGCGTGGGCACCCCCACACCGCACGCCTCGGCGGCGCGCTGTTCCCCGTACGTCCTGATGCGCTCTTTAAGCTCTTTGAGTCTGCCTTCGCGCACATCCGCTTCGGTGTAGCCGCACAGCTCGAGGAGCTTTTCCGCCGCCGCATAGCTCTCTGGGTGGACGGCGGTGTTGTCGAGGATCTCGTCGCTCTCGGGCACACGCAGGAAGCCCGCGCACTGCTCGTATGCCTTGGCGCCCAGCTTGGGCACCTTGAGAAGCTGCTTTCTCGAGCGGAAGGAACCGTTCTCCTCGCGGTATTTGACGACGTTGGTCGCAACGCCCGCGTTCAGCCCCGAGACGCGCGCAAGAAGGGGCGCGGACGCCGTATTGAGGTCGACGCCGACAGCGTTCACGCAGTCCTCCACCACGCCGTCAAGCGCCTCGGTGAGGCGTTTTTCAGGCATATCGTGCTGGTACTGCCCCACGCCGATGGACTTGGGGTCGATCTTGACGAGCTCAGCGAGCGGATCCTGCAATCTTCTTGCAATGGAGACGGCGGAGCGCAGGTTGACGTCGAACTCGGGGAACTCCTGCGCGGCGAGCGGGGAGGCGGAGTAAACGGACGCGCCCGCCTCGTTGACGATGGCGTAGGAGACGCCCGCGTCCTTCCCAAGCCCCGCAATGAGCTCTACAGTCATCTGCTCCGTCTCGCGGCTGGCGGTGCCGTTGCCGATGGCAATGTGCCTGACGGCGTCCTTTTTGATGAGCGCGGTGAGCTTTTCGATGCACTCCCGCTTCTGGCGCTCGCCATGCGTGGGATAGACGACGGTGGTATCGAGCACCTTGCCCGTCGCGTCGACCACGGCGACCTTGCACCCCATGCGATAGCCCGGGTCAAGCCCCATCGTGACGAAGCCCTTGACGGGCGGCTGCATCAGAAGCGGCTTTAAGTTGAGCGCAAACTGCCCGATCGCCCCCTCGCTCGCGCTCTCGGTGAGCGTTGCGCGGATCTCGCGCTCCATGCTGGGCGCGATGAGGCGGTCGTAGGCATCGGCTGCGGCGTTCTCCACAAACTCGGTGGAGGCGCACTTCTTTCTGACGACGCGGCGGTGAATGGCGCCGAGCGCGACGTCGCGGTTGATGACGACGCTGACTTTGAGCACCTCTTCCCGTTCGCCGCGGTTGACCGCGAGCACCTGATGACCCTGAATTTTATTCACGGGCGAGGAGAACGCATAATAGTTACGGTAGACGGTATCCTCGGGTTCCTTCTTGGCGGCGACGGAGACGACGTCCGCCCATTCGAGGTACAGCTCGCGCAGCGATTTTCTGACCTCGGCGTCGTCGGAGATGGCCTCGGCGACGATGTCGGAAGCGCCCGCGAGCGCCTCCTCCACGGAGTTTATCCCCTTCTCGGGATCTACGTAGTCTTTTGCCGCCTCCTCGGGGATGGGGCAGTCGGGCGCCTGCGCATACAGAAGCTCCGCAAGCGGTGCAAGCCCTTTCTCGCGCGCGATCGTGGCGCGGGTGCGGCGCTTCTGTTTATAGGGACGATATAAGTCCTCGACCTCGGCGAGCGTCTTGGCTTCGTCGATGGCTTTGGAGAGCTCCTCGGTCATCTTTCCCTGATTTTCGATGGAGTTTTTCACTTCCTGGCGGCGCGCTTCGAGATTTCTGAGGTACGCGAGGCGGTCGGCGAGATTTCTGATGGTCTGATCGTCCATCGCGCCGTGCATCTCCTTGCGGTAGCGCGCGATAAAGGGCACGGTGTTGCCCTCGTCGAGAAGGGTGATGACGTTCTCGACATAGTCTTTTCTCTGGCCGAGTTCGTCGGCAAGTATTTCGGGGATCGTCTGCATAACATTCTCCTTGCAGATATTTTGTAAAACACAATACTGCATCAGTATACTGTAAGGGAGTAATACGAACCCGATCAAAAGCGGAATCTGCACGCTCATACTTTGTTGAAGCCCTTGCCCGTGCCGCCGAGCACGCGCCGCGGGCTTCGCCGCGTCTGAGACGCACATCTGCCGCTTTTGATTGCTTTGCACCTTTGGCGAGAAGATTTTCGCG
>CALVLR010000058.1 GCA_944340685.1 uncultured Clostridia bacterium
AGCAGAAAAAGGCAAGCCGTCAAGGAAGAGGGGGAGGCAGAAAACGGCATATCGTGTGCCGCAGAAAAAATCATTGCGTTTAGGGCATGAAAAAAGCCGAGCGCATGGCTCGGCTGAATGTTTTCGGCGATGATTTTTTCCCTTGACGGCGCAGACGCTTTTCTGCTACCATCTTTTCCCTGAAACAGAAAAGGATCAGTTGCATGATTGGTCCGTAAGAATGAAACATGAGCGGAGCGTGTACCGTCGGCTTTTGCTTGGTCAGATACAATCAAAATGCGTTCCGTGCAGCATCATGATCATATTTTTTCGGAGATCCACACGGATACTCCGCTGCATTCTTCGTCATAATTTTTTCCCGCTTCGGCATAGTCGCATACAATGAGCTTCCCGTCCGATACAGGGATATCCAGCGTGAGGTTTGCATGAAAGAGCGTATTTTGGATGCGTTTGGCATGTATGCCGTGTCTGCCTTCGCACAGCCGCACGGGACGGGCGAGGTCGTTTTGAAGGCGCTTGTCGGCGGCAAGAACGAAAGGACCCTTTGTCAGGGCGAATTTCCCGTTCAGCCGATGCACCTTGACGGCGTCGTCCAGGAAGAGATCGAACTGATTTTGCGGCCCCGGAACGGACAGCGTGACATATCCGTTTTCTGCCTCGGGCGCGCACTCTTTTCCGTCGACGGCGATGCGGAACGTCCTGCTCCACGCGGGGATACGAAATTTGAGCGCGGGGACTTTCCCCGTTGTCCTGATGCGGACATGCCCGTTCTTGTAAAGATCGGCATGGATCCCGATCAGGAAGGGCGCACCGTCAAATTGCATCCGCACGGAGCAGGAGTTATACAGATTGATACAGACTGCATCCGCGCCGCACAGGACGCCGAACGATCCCGCGATCGCCGTGCCTGCGCTTCCGATGCACGCGCAGCATCCATAGGAGCGTCCCTGCTGCATCCGTTTGAATCCGCCCACCTTTTCGCCCCTGCGGCTGTTGAAGAGGGGGCTGTAGCTATCGAACGGGAAGGGCTCGTGCGGGACGTTCTCCGCTTCCCCGTTTGTGTAGACCATCGCCTTGGCGCGGAACATGGTCTGCCGTTCGGAATTCAGGGCGCCCGCCATGGCGTTGAGCGCGGACTGCTCGATTCTGTCGGCATAGCGGCTCTCGCCCGTCAGGAGCAGCAGGCGGTAGTTGAGCTTCATCCATGTGACGGTGACGCACGTCTCCTGCATGACGGTATCGGATGGCTCCGTCTGCCTGACGGCGGAGTGGTCGAACAGTTCATGCGTACAGCCCGCGCAGCCGATGATGGTGATGTCTGTCTCCGCGACCATGTCGGCGAAATTGACGGCGGCATCCCTGTATTCGCGGATCCCCGTCACCTGATAGAGTTCGAGCAGCCCCTCAAAGCAGCTCATCATCTCATACGCCTTTGTATAGCGGAACTGATAGGGATAGGCTTTTCGATGGAGACAGGTATCGATGAGATCCATGCCGCTGCACAGCCCCGTGTCGGCTATGGAACGGGCAAACGCGAGATAGCGCTCCATGCCCGTCTTTTCATAGAGCAGGACGAAGGGCTCCAAGATGGAGGCGGAGTTCATGCCGCCCCATACGGCGGAGGTCTCCAGAACGGGGATCTGTCCTTCCCGAGGCCCGACTTTTTCCACGACGGCGTCTGCATGGCGCTGCAGCGCGGTCAGGATCTTTTCCTTCAGCTTTTTGTTTTTGCAGATGTCAAAGAAGTACAAAAGCCCGAGCATGACGTATTTGCGCACCCACAAATCCCAGCCGCACAGCTCTTTTTCGGCGGGGTAGGTGGTGATCCTGCCGCGTTCGTCCTGCGTCGAAAGCAGATCTCGCACGCTCTCTTCCAGAACGCGGTAGAGCGCGCCGTCCTTCGTGCAGGCGTAGGTCATGCAGCCGCCGCGCATCATCTTGCCCCAGTATTCGCCGCGCCAGCAGTTGTCGCTGTCCGAGTGCAGGCGGAACTGATCGACGAACATCTTCCACGTCGCCTCATCGAGCAGCTGGTGTCCGATGGGAAAGCGGATCATGCCGTCAAGATAGCCGCGGTATCTGACCGCACCCGGGGCGAGGGGGGAAAGGGCATTCTGGATTTTTTCGATGGTGGATTTATTACAGGCGCACATTGGAAATTTTTTCCTCCGTTTATGAATAAAATCGAAACCGACTACTTGTTTTTTTCTATTATATATGATATAATGCGAAAAAGCAACAGGATTCGGAAAAAATGGCAGCTTTTGAAATTATTTTTTTGGGAACATGCGCCTGTGATTTCAGCCCGCGCCTGAAGGGCGACTGCAAGGACCGCTTCGACAAGGACGTACGCAGGTCGTCGAGCATTCTCATGAACGGGCACATCCTCGTGGACTGCGGCCCGCATACGCCCGGCTCGCTCGCCATCGCCGGAGCGCCGCTTGCGTCGGTCACGGATATCTTTGTAACGCACCTGCACGACGATCATTTCGACGCGGAAAACATCGGACGGATCGCTTCGGCAAAGGAGGAAAAACTCCGCCTTTGGGTACGGGAGGACGCACAGTTTGCCCCGATCGCGAATACCGAAGTCGTGCGTATGCGCATCGGGCAGCGCTATGACGCGCGGGACGGGACCGCGGTAACACCGCTCGCGGCGAACCACACGGCATATCCGCAGCACTTTATCTTTGAGCGCGGGGGGAAGAAGGTATTTTACGGGCTGGACGGCGCCTGGGTGCTGACCGATTCCTTCCGCGCGATGCGCAGGCAGCAGTTCGATTTGCTCATCCTCGACGGGACGGTGGGCGACTACGACGGCGATCTGCGCATATCCGAACACAATTCCATCCCGATGGTGCGCATGCTCCTGAAGTCGTTTGCATCGGTCGGGATCACGGGGCCTTCGTCGCAGGTCTATCTCTCCCATCTGGCGCCGTCGCTGCACCGGCCGCACGGGGAGACGGAGGAGATCTGCGGCGCGTTCGGCGCGCATGTGGCATATGACGGACTGAAACTCACGGTCTGAAGGGGGAGAGATCGCTATGTCAATGGTGGAGAAGCGGAAAAAGGAGCGCATCAACCTTGTCCTGAACACGATAAAGACGCATCCCGACGCCTCGAAAACGGAGATCAAGAAGATCTCGGGGCTCTCGATGGAGGCCGTGCTGCAATATATCGACTATCTCACGGAGGCGGGGCTCATCCGCTGTTCGGGGGCAAAGGCGGAGGAGGAAGCCAAAGTCGGCAGGCGCGCCGACCGCTACCGCCTCGATCCCGACGGCGGGAAATTCCTCGGCGTCAAGTTCACGGCGCGGCGCATGAGCGGGGTCGTCACCGATTTCTGCGGGGATGTGATCGCGACATACGAGCTGGAGCGCGAGACGCGCCGCGTCACGCCGCAGGAACTCATGGAGCGCATCTTTCACTGCATCGACCGCCTGACGGAGACCTTTCCCATCCGCACGCTCACGGCGATCGGGCTGGCGGCGCCCGGGTTCGTGAACAGCGAGAGCGGGGAGCTGCTGCGCTACAACAACCTTGTGAGCGATGTTCCGCTTCCGCTCAAAGCAGAGGTGGAAAAAAAGTACGGCGTCCCCGTTTTTGTGGACGGCACGACGCGCGTCAAGGCGATCGCCTATCATCTGAACGCGGGCAAGAATATCGAGAACTTCGCCTACATCTTCATCGGCTCGGGCTGTACGTCCGCCTATATCTACAAGGACAGCCTCTACCGCGGGGGCAACGGCTTCGACGGGGAGCTGGGACATCTGCCCGTGTTCGGAAGGACAAAGGAGTGCAGCTGCGGGAAGAAGGGCTGCCTCGAGACGGTGGTGGGGAACGGCTACATCGTCAAGGAAATGCAGGAGCGCGGCAGGGAGTGCCGCACGATCGGGGACTTTGTGTCGGCGTTCGAACAGGGGGACGCGGTCGCCGCGGAACTCATGGAGGAGATCGCCGCCTGCATCGCCTATGCCGTCTCCGCCGTGATCACGCTCTACGACCCGCGCTATCTCGTTCTGTGCGGCGACTATGTCGCGGATGAAAAGTTCAAGGCGATCTTTTTGCGCGACCTTGAAAGGTTCTGTTTGCACGATCTGTTTGAGCGGACGCAGATCCATTTCATCAAAAACCAGCGCGGGGACAACGCGTCGGACGCGGCTCTTTTGTGCTATTACAATCTTTATTATAATAAGACTCTGATCTGAACATATGGTTTCGGAAGGCAGCGCCGCGGCGCGCTGCCTTTTTTTGTTTGTCCTTCGGGGCAGAGGGGACATTTCACAATCGTAAAAAGAATATTACATTTACGGCGGAGAAATTTTTTTGAAAAGTATTGAAAAACTATGAGTTGTATGATATGATGAGCGTGTAATTAAATCGGTATTGATTAAATTATAAAAATTTGCGGAGGAAGAATGTATGAGTAAAGCAAGGGTCACGATATTGTCGCTGCTTGCGGCGGCGATGTTCGGCTGCACGGCGTTTGCGGCTGCCGCGCTCCCGGTGCGGGCGGCGGATGTGACGTCTGTCGGGCAGGTGCAGGCATTGTTCGAAACGGAGAACACGGCGCCGTTTTCAATATCCGGCAGCACTAACAATATTGTCGTCACGCAGGATCCCGAAACGGTGAAGGCGGTCTCTCCGACATCACCCGGCGGCGACGGTGATGCCACCCATAACCAGACCACGACGATCACCTATAAAAATCCCATATACATCGGGGACAATTCGGACGAAGTGCCGTTCTTTTCCTATTCGTGGCTGGATCAGGACAAAGATGTTTCCAAGCGCGATTTCGACGCGCTGATCGTCACTTTGACCGATACGGAAGATGCGGCCAATCAGGTGAGCGTTCTAATTGGCGCCTGGAGTGTTGCGGATGGCTGGCAGACAACTTCTTCAACGGTCTATGCCAGAGGCAGCGGACAGACTTATAAGGGCTATCATTACAACAATGATTCAACAAAGTCTCTCGGCTCTCCCGTAAATCAAGGGACGATGACGGACGGTGCGATCGATAAGTATCCCGATTCGGTATGGGAACTCTATTATGACAACGATAGCAAGCAGGTTTTGATCAACTATGGCTGGCCGGATTATTCCAGCCGAGGTGGCGTTGTCACAAACGGAGCGGGGAAGCAGTTGACGCTCGTGCGCGATTTGACGGATACGACGACTTCGGGCGCCGATACTGCCGCCTTCGACAAGGATATGCAGACGGCGTACCTCTCCGTCACCACGGTGCGCGGCTGGTTCAAATATGACAACATCGGCACGTCTACTATTTACAGTAAAGCCTTCCGCAATGGCGGCTCGACGCATACACTGAGCGAACAGGGCGCACAATATATGATCCGCTCCATCGACGGGATCAATTTCGGGCTCGGCGCAAGCGGCGATCTCATGCAGGACAGCGCCCCCGTCTATCTCGGAAGCAGGCCTGTCAGCGGGGCGGGCACGGTGCTGATCCCCGCAATGAACCGCTACACCGTCCTCAGCGGCATTACGGAGGACAAAGAGTACACGAAGAACCTCTATATCGAAGTCACCGATAAGGACGGGACGCCCGTTCAGGTCGTTGGCTTGCAGGACGGCAAGTGGACGGAGGAGAGCGGCTTTGCGGGAGAGAACGGCTCCTACACCATTTCCTACTATTCGGATGCGGCAAAGGAGACGCTTGCAGCGCAGGTCACCGCGACGCTGTACCGCCTCGATTTCACGTCCGCGGAGAAGATCGCCGCCCCCGATATCTTTGAGGGAACGGAAAGCACGTTCGGCTGGGAGAATATCCGCGTCGGCAAATCGGCACTCTATAGCGGCGTCACCGTCAGCACGGGCGTTGCAAGCACCGTCGTATTCAAAAAGGACATCAATATTTCCGACAACACCAAGGATGACGTCCTTCTGGAGTTCATCGCCATCCCTCACGAGGTCGGCGTGGCGGACTTCACCTCCATCACCTTCAAGTTCAGCGACAAGAACGATCCCGACACCTTCTTTACGGTCAAACTCGGCAGCGGCCCCTACGGAAGTACGGGCATGGGCGGTCTGCTGGCAGCCGGGGACAATCAGAAGGGCTACGGGCTCAAGCTCATCCGCGAGAATGACGAATACGACGGCGACACGGGTTCCGTGCTGTCCCAGACGCTCGGCGGGGAGAGTTCGGGCTCCAACATCTATTCCTCCGTCTGCCTCTATTACGACAGGACGGAGAACGCGCTGTACACGTCGCAGATGTACAATTACAGCAACGCGCAGGCGCAAAAGTCCCTCGTCCGCGACTTTGACGACACCACGCTGAAGATCAATAAGGCCGGCGCCACCGTTTCGCAGGAGGCGTGGGACGGCTTCACGTCGGATACCGTCACGCTCGAGATCACGGTCGACACCGTTTCGGAGGGCGAGACGGCGAAGTACGGGATCCTCACGGTGGACGGCGAGCGCTTCACGAAGCGCCTCAGCACGACGTTCGCGTATGACGGCATCGAGGGCTATGAATACCGGCTGCCCGCTCCCGTCTATGTAAGCGGGCTCACGGGCGCGGAGACCGATTTCAATTCGGTCGGCTCGGGTATGCGCGTCCTCCTCGGCGATGAGGAGATCCCCGTCGTCGGCGGCGTGTTCACGCCCGAAGAGGCGGGCAGCTATACCGTGCAGTATGTGGTGGATGAGGGCGGCAAGACATACCTCGCCGAATTCCCGCTCACAGTATATGCGAAGGACGCTGCGCCCGCGGTGGACTTCCACCTCACGGGCGGCGTGGGCGAAGGGGATGTCATCTACCTCGGCGGCGGCATGACGGGCAGCGTCACCGCCTCGACCAAGCTGCACCACGACGGAAGCCTGTGCCCCGTCACCGCACAGCTCAAAAAGGACGGGGAGAGCGTTGCGGGCTTCGTCTATGAAAACGGCACGTTCTCCCATGAGTTCGGCGAAGTCGGCGAATATATGCTCGTCTTTACGGCGGTGGATCAGGTGGGCAGGGAGAGCGTCAAGGAGATCTCCTTCACCGTCTCGCGCACGAGCGTCGCGCTCGCCGATCCCGAAGATCTGCAGACGCTGCTCGACCGCACCGATACGATCGAGTTCTCCGCGGAGGACGTCGCGGTGACCGACGTACACGTCGAGGACGGGCAGACCGTCAGCAAGCCGCAGTCGGAACTGCTTTCGCTTCAGGTCACCATCGACTACGCGTTCGGCGACGGCGAATTTACGCCGTGGTCGCCGGAGGCGGACATGAGCGCGCTCGGGGACTATAAGATCAGATACTCCGTCTCCTACCGTCTGGAGGCGGAAGGGGAGGTATATACCTCGGAATTCGTGCGCACGGTCAAGGTCGTCGACAACACGCCGCCCGAACTCGGGGAGGCGGCGGCGCCCGAAGGGAACGTCAAGCAGGATATGGAGCAGTCGACCGACGCCGCGCAGTATTACCGCGCGATGACGGGCGGGACGATCACGATCGCGCAGCTCGGCGCCACGGATGCGCGCGCCGATGCGCCCGTCGA
>CALVLR010000059.1 GCA_944340685.1 uncultured Clostridia bacterium
GTTACGATCGGCGGCATGGCGTATGTCCCCGCTTCCTTCATGCGTGGCATGAGCTCGCTCACGACCGTCTCGCTCACCATCGACGATTCCTATGCAGAGAACTGGGATATCGCGCCGACGATCGGCAACTACGCCTTCTCCGGCTGCGAAAACCTTGGCAGCGGACTCACGATCACGGGCAGCTATACCTCGATCGGGCAATACGCCTTTGAAGGCACGGCGCTCACGAGCTTTACCGTGCCCGCGTCTGTGGAGAGCATCGGATCCCACGCATTCGCGAATACGGAACTCACGAGCTTCACGATCCCCGCAAATGTGACGAGCCTCGAGAATAACATCTTCTATAACGTTGATACGCTCAGCTCGCTCACCATTGCCTCCATGAGCTATTACGACAGCGTGGATGAGACCTATGACACGCTCCTGGGCAATCTCGGCTATATCTTCGGCGCGCAGTCGCTGACCGCATGGCTGGAAGAGAACCCCGACGCGACGGAAGAGGACTATCCGTTCTACACGGCTTACAGCAGTGCGTTCCCCAAGGCGCTCACAAGCCTCACGATCGGCGGCATGCTCTATGTGCCGGACGACTTCCTGCGCGGCATGAGTTCGCTCGAGACGGTCTCGCTCACCATCGACGCGGAGCGCGCCACGATCGCAACTTCCAATCCTTCCGTCGGAAGCTATGCTTTCGCAGACTGCACGGCGCTCACAAGCCTCACGATCAACGGCGACTACACCTCGATCGGGCAGTATGCGTTCCGCGACACCGCGCTCACGAGCTTCACGGTGCCCGAGAGCGTGACGAGCATCGGCAGCAACATCTTCTACGATGTGGCGACGCTGGAATCGCTCACCGTAGAGCGATATTCGCATTATAATTCGTCTACTTACAGCAACGCGTTCTCTTCGCTCGGCGATCTCTTCGGCGCGACTTCGCTCGACAACTGGCTCCTTGAAAACCCCGACGCAACGGAAGAGGACTATCCGTTCTCCGGCAACTATCCCAAGGCGTTCACCTCGCTCACGATCGGCGGCATCGCTTACTTGCCCGCAAGCTTTGCCGGCGGTGCATCGACTCTCGAAACGGTTGCGCTCACCTTTGATGTAAACGATGATTACTACTACTACACGAATACCGATATCGGGGCAAGCGCGTTTGCAAATTGCACGAATCTTTCCGAACTCACCCTGGCGGGCGACTATCTCACCTCGATCGGGAACAATGCCTTCCAGAATACCGCACTCACGAGCTTCACGCTTCCCGCGAGCGTGACGAGCGCCGGCACGGGTATTCTCAACGGAAACGAGATCACAACGCTTACCATTGCTTCCGTTGATAATTACGACGTTACCTTCGGCGTGCTTGCGCTGTTCGGCACGAGCAACCCCATAGGCACCAACGGCGACGGCTATGGCACTTACTACACCGTCTCTTACAGTGGTACTACCTACTATGTGCCCGCCGCCTTTACGACGCTTACGCTCAACAACGCAACGGACATCCCCTCTTATTACGCATACGGGCTTACTTCGCTTGAAACCGTCAACCTGGACAGCGACTGCGTTTCGATCGGAAATGACGCCTTCAACGGCTGTTCCTCGCTCGAGACGATCACCCTGCCCGATGCGCTCGAATCGATCGGCGGTTACGCCTTTTCCGGCTGCACGGCATTCGAGGTGCCCGAACTGCCCGAGAGCGTGACCTTTGTGGGAGCAAATGCCTTTGAAGACTGCATCCTTCCCGAAACCGAGAACGGGCTTACCATCCTCGGCGACTGGCTGCTCGATTACTCGGGCAGAGACGTGCTCATCGCTCCCGCAGGCGTCACGGAACTTGCCTACAATGTAATTTCGACGAGCGTCTATCCCGACGTCGTATATTACCTCGGCACCGAAGAGGAGTGGGCGCTGATCGAAGATGAGCTTCCTCCCAGTCTCCAGGGCAGCCCCATCACCTATCTGACGGCGGCGAACTATGTCACGCTCGACGGCGTGCACTACCTGTGCGTGACCACGCCCGAGGACACCTCGACCGATCCCGCGACGCCCGCGACCTACGAGGCATTCGTGATCGACGTGGACGACGATGTGACGGTTGCCGAGATCGCCGCAAGCGTGACGATCGGCGAGCAGGCATTCCCCGTCGTCGGGATCGAGGATTACGCGCTTCGCGGCGCTTCGCTTTATACGGTCATCATCCCTGCAAGCATCACGTCTGCCAACTGCGGCGCCAACCTCTATACGGGCAGCCTCACCGTCTATTTCCGCGGCACGTCGGAGAACTGGACGCTCGGCTCCCTTCTTCCCACGCCCACGCAGTATGAATTTGCAGCCGAGGCTGTGACGTACACCTTTATGGACGGCGAGACGACCGTTGCAACGCAGAACGCCGTGTTTGCGACGCTGCCCGAAGCACCCGAGAAAGAGGGCTATACCTTCCTCGGCTGGTACACCACCGCAGAGGATACGACGGAAGTGACGGGCACCGAGGTTTTCTTCCCTTACCTGAGCACGACGGAGACCGACCGCACATTCTATGCGCGCTGGGAGGAAGCCGGTGATGCCGTGTCGTACTCGCACACGACCAATTCCTATGTTTCGTGGACAGCACAGACAAACTCAACGACAGGTCTTGTGACGCGTCTGAGCGGCAGTTCCTACTCTTATAGTTCCTCATCACAATCGGTATCCTACACCTTTACGGCAAATACCGATATGACGATCGCATTCGACTATGAAGTGTCGACCGAAAGTTCTGATACTTCGAGCTATCTCGCCATTTCCTTAAATGGTTCTCAGCTCGGCAGGGCAAACTACGACGACACAGACACCATGCACATGGAGATCACGCTGACGAGCGGGCAATCCATCAGGTTCACCCTCAGTGCGTATCGTACATATTCGCTCTCTGCCACGATCTCCAACATCACCTACACGCTTGCATAACGCAGCGCAATACAGTAAAAAACAACTCTGCCGTGAGGCAGAGTTGTTTTTTTGTACGATCGCTCAGAAGTTCGAGCCGTCCCAACCCCAGTTGGCGACGGGATGGTAGGTCACATATACCGCCCGCCCGGGAATGGAGAGCTCCTCGGAGAGGATCCTGCATACGGCGGAAGTCATCTTTTCGCAGTCGGCGGGAGAGGCGCTCCCGAACAGGCTGACCGAAACATACGCCCCCTTTTCCAGCTTCTTGCCCGCAAAATATAGGGTGTGTTCCTCGGTAAAGCCCACCATCAGATAGCTTTCAGGCTTGTGCAGAATGGAGATAGCTTCCCCCAGTCTGCTCTTGATCGCCTCGCGTTTTCCCTCGGTGAGGCGCTCGGTGACTTTACAATCGATATACGGCATAGAACATCCTCCTTTGATGATACGATTTCACAATAGAATAAGATCATAGCGCGCAAAACGCGTTGTGCCCGCGGGTTGTCTCTTCCGCTCACGAAGATTTTTCCCGTCAGTTCGGGAAAAATCTGTGAACAGTTACCGATCACGCGCGCAAGGAAGGTTACCTTCCGCCAGCGCCCTCAATTTGTCGCTTGCGACTTCCGCGGAAGAGTGAGCTCGCGTGCACGAAACTGTTGCGAACCGCACGCGAGTGAGAGAAACCAAACATAAAGCCGCCGCTCTGCGGTGGCGACTGTTGGGTGTCTCTTCCGCTCACGAAGATTTTTCCCGTCAGTTCGGGAAATTCTGTGAACAGTTACCGATCACTCGCGCAAGGAAGGTTACCTTCCGCCAGCGCCCTCAATTTGTCGCTTGCGACTTCCGCGGAAGAGTGAGCTCGCGTGCGCGAAACTGTTGCGAACCGCACGCGAGCGAGAGAAACCAAACATAGAGCCGCCGCCCTGCGGTGGCGACTGTTGGGTTGTCTTTCAAAATCACGGAATTTTGTCGCGCCTTTGCGCGAGAAAATTCGTGAACCTATAGCAGACACCGCGTTCCCTTTAAAATGATCTCGCTCATTTCGTCGGCAAACTGTTCGACGGGCGGACGGCTCTCCTGCGCCAGCCGCGCCTGCAGACAGGCGATACATCCCGAAGAGACGAAACGGTAATACTGCGCAACTTTCTCCTGAGAGGTATTGGTAAAATAGCGCGCATAGTACTCCATGCAGAGCTGCCGCCCCATCTCCACAAACCGTGCAACTCCCTCGGCATTGTCAGCAGAGAGCAGAAGACGGCACACCTGCTCGTTCTTTTCGAGCAGGGCGAACACCGTGCGGCACACCCGCCGGACGGATGCCGTGGCGTCCGATTGCTCCAACGTCTCTTTCAGCATCTGCGTGAACTCGTTCAGAAGATGCGTTTCCAGCTTCTCGTTGAGGTCGTAAACGTCGAGAAAGTGCGCATAAAACGTCCCTCTGCCCACGCCCGCGCGCTCGCACAGCTCCCGCACGGTGATCTTTCGGAGCGGTTTCTCTCTGCGAAGCTGCAAAAACGCCTCGATGAGCATCTGATGCGTCAGGCGGACGCGCAGATCTTTATGCGAGTCTTCAATGTTCATAAATGTGTTCCCCTCCCGAACATGTTCGGACATTGTGTTCAGAAACGCACACGCGGGTCAAAATTGCTCAGTGCGTTTCCCCCCGTCGCATGGTATATTATAAGTGAGAAAAGATACTTGCATGATACTGTAAGGGAGTCGTGCGAACCACGCCGCTTTTGATCGTGGCAGCACCGCCTCTTACAGTATACCACAGGTTGGCTGTGTTGGCAAGAGGGAGGCGGCGAACATGAAAAAGATTTATTTGGTAACAGGAGCGGCAGGCCATCTGGGAAGCACCGTCTGCACAAAGCTGCATGAACGCGGCGAGCGCATCCGCGCGCTCGTGCTCGAAGGCGAAAATACGGCGTTTTTAGAGCGCACGGGCGCAGAGATCTTCACGGGAAATGTGTTAGATCCCGATTCCATGCGGGAATTTTTCCGCATTCCCGAAGGATATGGCGCGGTCGTGATCCACTGCGCGGGCATTGTGGACATCGGCGGCGCGGAAACCCCTGCCGTGGAGGCGGTCAACGTGGACGGGACGCGCAACGTGATGCAGCTGTGCCGCGAGACGGGCGCGGAAAAGGTCGTATACGTCTGCTCGGTGCATGCGCTGCCCGATCTGCCGAAGGGAAGAGTCAAACGGGAGATCGGGGCCTTCTATCCTGACCGCGTAGACGGCGCGTACGCAAAGAGCAAGGCGCGGGCGGCGAATCTCGTGCTCGGCATGGCGCGCGAAGGACTGCCCGCCGTGGCGGTATTCCCCTCCGGCATCATCGGTCCGTACTGCGGCAGGGGCAACCACCTCGTGCAGCTCGTCAAAAATTATATGAACGGCAAGCTTCCCGCAGTGGTACGCGGCGGATATGACTTTGTGGACGTGCGCGACGCGGCGGACGGGATCCTCGCCGCCGCCGACCGCGGGAAACTTGGGGAGAGCTACATCCTCTCGGGCGGGTACTACGAAGTTCCCGAGATGATCCGCCTGCTGCGCGAAGCCGCGGGCGGCAGGAAGATCGGCACGGTGCCCACCTGGATGGCAAAGATGGCGGCGCCGCTCTCCGAATACATCGCCAAAAAGCGCAGGAGAAAACCCCTCTTCACCGCATACTCGCTGCGCGTTCTGCATGAAAACGGCCGCTATTCACACGATAAGGCGACGGCAGAACTCGGATACATGCCGCGCGAACTATTTGAGACGCTCCGCGATACCGCTAAGTGGCTGATCGAAGCGGGCGAAGTCAGACCGCACAAAAACAAGGTGCAAAAGCGCCGCGCGCTGCGCAAAAAGGCACACGCTGCAAACACACCATAACATACGCGTATCCTATACTGTAAGGGAGTAATACGAACCCGATCAAAAGCGGAAACTGAGGCGCTCATACTTTGTTGAAACCCTTGCCCGTGCCGCCGAGCACGCGCTGCGGGCTTCGCCGCGTCTGAGACGCCCATCTTG
>CALVLR010000060.1 GCA_944340685.1 uncultured Clostridia bacterium
AAGATGGGCGTCTCAGACAAGGCGAAGCCCGCAGCGCGTGCTCGGCGGCACGGGCAAGGGATTCAACAAAGTATGAGCGCCTCAGTTTCCGCTTTTGATCGGGTTCGTATTACTCCCTTACAGTATACGGCGAGAAACAGACGTAATTTCAGCGGCTCAACGGCTTTCCAATTGATTCGATTTTAAGTATATCGAGTATTTTTGAGTCATATATTTTGAAGAATTTCGAAATGAGACGGCAAAAATACCGCAATTTTGCCATTTTGCTCTTCGATATTTTTCGAAATGGTGGGCTGTAAGACAAGCCGAAAGAGACAAAATCAAAAATCAGACCAATTTTTTAGTAGATGTCTGATAACTGCCTTCCTTTCCATCGGCGTACGATGACGCTACCCCGCCCGCCTGCGCCTGTTCTGTACGCACACGATCCTGCTTTGCAAAATTTGTTTTTCGCTTACATGCAAAAGCCGCTGCGAAGAGCGTTTCTTCGCGGCGGCTTTTGGGAAAAGAAAGGATCCTGAAATCAGACGTTATCTCCTTCCTGCTTCCGTCAGGAAATATGCCTGTGCGTCGAGCGGATCTCCGAGCGTCTCGACCTTGCGGTACTCGCCGTCCGGGCAAAGCTTGCGCGCCTTGATGTTATCGGCCAGCATGGTCTGCAAGATCCCTACGATGCGATCGGCAATGCGCCCGTCCAGCACGGGTGCGGCGATCTCCACACGCTTATCGGTGTTGCGGGTCATGAGATCGGCGCTGGAAATATAGGTCACGCGATCGTCGCCTTTCCCGAAGGAATACACGCGCGAATGTTCCAGAAATCTCCCCACAATGCTCACAACGCGGATATTCTCCGTCTTGTCGGGTACGCCCGGTAGAATGCAGCAAATGCCGCGGATGATCAGTTCGATCTTCACGCCGGCCGCACTTGCCTCGGCAAACTTATCAATGATCTCCTTATCGGTAAGGCTGTTCATTTTTGCAAGGATATAGCCTTCCTCACCCTTCTTCGCCTTTCCGATCTCTCGGTCCATATATTTGATCAACCCGCTCTTCAGCGTTTCAGGTGCGACGAGCAGTCGCTCATATGTAAAATCGGTGTTGCAGATCGAGACATTGCGGAAGAATGCGACGGCGTCTTCGCCGATCTTCTTATCCGCCGTAATGATGTTGAGGTCGGTATACTGCTTGCTCGTCGACTCGTTATAGTTGCCCGTTCCGAGATGCGTAATGTATTTCAGCTCCTCCCCTTCTTTCAGCACAACGGAGATGATCTTGGAATGTACCTTGTAGTTCTCCATGCCGTAGATGATGGTGCAGCCCGCCTCCTGCAGCTTGGAGGCAAAATACATGTTGTTCTCCTCGTCAAAGCGGGCGCAAAGTTCGATGACCACAACCACCTGTTTGCCGTTCTCGCTGGCACGGCACAGAAGCTCTGCGATGCGCGAGTGATGCGCAAGGCGATAGATCGTGATCATGATCGAGCTGACACGCTTATCCTTGGAGCATTCTTCCAGAAGATCGACGACGGGAGACATTGCGTCGTACGGATACGACAGGAATACATCGTGGCGGAACACCGTGTCGATGAGGGAAGGCGCCATGGCAAGCTCGTCGGAAACAGCCCCCTTGAAGGGCGGATATTTCAGGGCAGCGCTCTGCTCGGCGGAAAAATAGCTGCCGAGCGAAAAGAGAAATTTATAGTCGAAGAACCGCTCGTCGCAGAAACAGAACTTCGGATTGAGATCGAGCAGTTTGAGGGCAAAATCCTTGAGCTTGCTCTCGGCGTTATCCACTTCCAACCGAACGGCATTGAGCTTGGCACGGGACTCCACCTTCTTTTTCATGATCTCGGAAAAATCCCGCTCTATATCCGAATCATCGATATGCGTATCGAAGTCGGCATTGCGCGTGACGCGCATCAGCATCTGTTCGCTGACGGTATATCCCGTAAAGGCAAGCCTTCCGAACAGACGGATCAGCTCTTCAAGCGGGATCAGGCGCACCTTTTTTTCGCCGCTCAGGCGATACAATCTGTCGAGCGACGGATTCACGGAGATCACGCCGATCATGCGGCGGCCGTCCTTCTCGAGTTGGCAGATCATATAACTGCGCTTATTCTCAAACTGCATGAGCGGATGTTTGGCGTCGAGCACCATCAGAGAGAGCAGAGGCAGAACATGGCGAAGGAAGATCTGCCTGCATTCTTCCGTCTGGCGCGGCGTGAGATCCTCCGCGCGCAGGATACGCAGTCCGTTCTTCCCAAGCTCTTTGCGGAGCGCTGAATAGCAGGCGGCGCGCAGTTCGTAGAGCTTTCCTGTCACTTCGGCGATCCCTTCGAGCTGCTTTGCCGCCGTCAGGCGCGTCTTGTTCTCCGTCGCCTGCGGTTCGGAAATGCTTTCGTTATACAGGCTCCCCACGCGCACCATAAAAAACTCATCGAGATTGGATGTAAAAATGGAGAGAAATTTACAGCGTTCAAGCAGCGGATTGGTGAGATCGACGGCCTGGTCGAGCACACGCTTATTGAACAGCAGCCAGCTGTACTCACGGTTGACGTAAATATCGCGGATAAATTTGTTCTTAACTTTCTGCGGTACGGTCAGTTTCATAAATCCTTCCTTATTCTTTCATGTCGTCCGATCGGTCGCACGGTACGTTACTCGTTTTCAGGCTTCTCGTCGGGGACTTCCGCAACGGGGGCTTCGGTCACCACGGGCGCCGTTTCCGGTGCTTCCGATGCCGATGCTGCAGGTTTTTTGGGCGGTCTGCCACGGCGCTTGGGCGCGGCGGGAGCCGCCGCAACGGGCGCTTCGGCCACCGCGGGCGCCGTTTCCGGCGCCTCCGCTGCCGGTGCTGCAGGCTTTTTGGGCGGTCTGCCGCGGCGCTTGGGCGCGGCAGACCCGTTCTCCTGCGCTTTCGGCGCGGCATTTGCGGCCTCCGCATCCTTCGGCGCGGAATCCGCTTTGCGCTTCGGCTTTTTCTCCTTGGACGCTTTCTTTTCCGATTTTGCCTGATCCTGCAGGATCTCCCGTGCTTCTCCGCCCGTTTCGCCCGTTGCAAAATCGTACCAAAGTCCGGTTTCCCTGCCTTCGAGCACAAGTTGGAGATACCCCTCTTTTACGCCGCGGTCACTGACGATGATATTGTCCACGCCGAACCGTTTGAAGAGCGTCTTTAAAACGACCGCCGCAGAGCCGATCAGATACAGCTTCTCGGGCGCATTGTTGAGCACGAGACGGGAGCGGTCTTCTCCCGTGAGAAGATGTTTTACAAGTTTTTTGAATTTTTTGTATTCGATGACCTTCACGCCGCCTTCCGCTTTTTTATCGGCATAGTCGGCATAGACGTCATAAATGGCAGCATTTGCCGCGCCCACCATGATCGCCGTGGAATAGACGCCCTCTTTGGGAAGCTCGGCACGGTCAAATTTTTCCTTGACGTACGCCTTGATCGCGCGCGCCTCCTTCTCGTCGGGAAAGATATTCGCGACGAATTTGCGGTATAAGTCGAGCAGTCCGAAGGGAAGCGAGGTCATATCCTCTTTGCGGCGCTTGGTAAGATCGCACACTTCGATCGATTTGCCGCCGAGGTCGATGAGCACGGGGCGCTCGTAGGAGGCATAGTACACATTGGCGATATAGTCGCAGTATGCCTCGGTTACGGCGTCGATAAAATTGACGGAGAACCCCGTCGCCTCCTTGACGCGGACGCGCACCTCATCAAA
The DNA here is from genome assembly GCA_944340685.1 of uncultured Clostridia bacterium. GTDB lineage: Bacteria > Bacillota > Clostridia > Christensenellales > Borkfalkiaceae > Gallimonas. Next base: position 3,725 of record CALVLR010000060.1, read on the forward strand.
ATTTTCAATATACCGCAGCGCCGCGGTAGAGATCAGATAGCAGCGTTCCGCACCGAAATTGACGCATGTCTCTTTCATTTCCATGAGGCAGTCGACGAGCTTGTCGATCCCCCGCTCGGTGAATTTGCGCCCGTCGAGATAGTGCACGAGGCTGATTGGAAAACGTTCCTTGAACAAGATCTCTGTTTTGCGTTCGTCCGCTGCCGCGACAATGAGCGAGAGGCTGCTCGAACTGATGTCGATGACCGAATATTTCATATGATGTCTCCTTCAAAAATGCTGAATATCTTGTATCTTATGCGTCGTCTCCGAAGGAGATTCCGATCTCACGCGCAAAACGGACGGCTTCTCCCGCAGGGTCGACGAACTTATATTTGCCTGCAATGTCTGCAAGCGCATTGAACGTGATCTGGTTATCTTCCATGGCGACGGTCACGCCGAATCGCCCTTCAGCTGCAAGCCGCGCGGCATATCCGCCCATGCGGGAACAGAGCAGCCGGTCATATGCGCAGGGCGTTCCGCCCCGCTGCAGATAACCGAGAACGGAATAGCGCGTCTCAGCGCCCGTCCGCTCGCCGATGATCTCGGCGAGGTGGCGCGTAACGGTGCTCTCGCCGAACTCCGTCCGGACAAACGCCCGCTCTTCCTTTTTAAACCGCGCCTCGCTGGCAAGGAGCGCGCCTTCCGCGACCGCGACCATCGTATAGCGCTCGCCCGCGCGTACCCGCGCAGAGAGAAAATCGCACACGGCGTCCACCGAGAAAGGGATCTCGGGAATGAGGATCATGTGCGCACCGGAGGCAATGCCCGAATGCAGCGTGAGCCAGCCCGCTTTGTTGCCCATGATCTCGACGAGCATGATGCGGCTGTGACTGCGTGCCGTCGTCTCGATGCGGCAGATCGCGTCGGTCGCAACTTCCACAGCCGTCTGAAAACCGAAGGTGAAGTCCGTACCGTAAATATCGTTGTCGATGGTCTTGGGCACGCCGATCACATTGCAGCCCTCCATGCTCAGAAGCGCCGCCGTCTTATGCGTGCCTGCGCCGCCCAGCGTAAACAGGCAGTCCAACCCCATTTTTTTGTAGTTGGCGACCATTTTGGAAAGGCGCGTACCGCCCTCTTCGGGCACCGTCATCTTTTTGAACGGCTGGCGGGAGGTGCGCAGGATCGTCCCCCCGACGTCGAGAATATCCTGAAAATCCGCAGCCGTAAGAGGGAAACTCTCGCCGCGGATAAGCCCGCCGTATCCCTCGGGAATGCCGACGATCTCCGCATTTTTTACGTTGCGGGTAAGATACAGCCCGATTGCACGGATCACTGCGTTCAGCCCCGCGCAGTCTCCTCCGCTCGTTAAAATCCCAAATTTCATAATAATCCTCCAAGGTTCATTGTACATCACCTGCGCGGACTTGTCAAGACGGCTTTGATTTTTTTACACTTATTTTACAAGCAGGTTACATTTGCGTGACAATTCCGCGCTCTTTGCCGCTTATGGCAAAAGCCGCCGCCTTCGGGCGGCGGCTTTTGCGCCTTTTTTAAAATTACACTACACCTTGTGCGGGATCACTCTTCGATCTCCCTGTAACGCATCGCATATACTTCCCGCGCTTTCCACTTCACGCCTTTGAGCGTTCTGCCGCGCGTATTCGTCGCGTCGATGGGGACTTCCTCGGTGCTCATCTCCGTCATGGTATCGTCGTCTTTGACGATGGCAAGCATATAAGGAACCGTGACGTAGTTTGCAAAGATGATCTTCGCGCCTTTGAGCGAGGCGATCTGCACGCCTTTGCGATAGCGCGGGAGCGGATCGATCTGCGCAGCGATCACACGCTTGAAGCGGCTCTCGGAAGTTGCAACGACGATCTCCCCTTCGCCGTCGATCTGCGAAGCAAATACGACGCGGTCGCCCTCTTTGAGGTTCATTCCCTTGACGCCGCCCGAGATACGCCCCTGCACGGGGATATCGTCCTTCTTGGCATTCAGGCACATGCCATCCTGCGAAACGAAGAAGACGGTGACCCCCTCTTCGTCGGCGTCTGCCTGCACATACAGCAGTTTGTCGCCGTCGTTCAGGCGGATCCCCTGGAACATGCTCTTGCCCACGGCGTATTCCGCCCATGCCGTCTTTTTGAGCATGCCTTTTTCCGTGATAAAGAGCAGATTCCCGTTGCCGACTTCGGCACGGAAGAGCGCCACGGGCTTCTCGTCTTCGGCGGCGTCTTCATGCAGCTCGGAGAGACGGAATCCCTGATCGGAGAATTTACAGCCCACTTTTTCGCCGTAGATCCTGTAACAGTTGCCGTAATCGGAGATCACGAGCATCTGCTCGTCCGAAAGAAGTCGGATATCCTTGATGATCACGGAACTCAGCTTGGAATTGGGACCGATCGCCTTATTGGAGGCGTTGAAGTTGCGCTCCGTCACGCATTTGATCCTGCCGTCCGCCGTGATGCATGCCACGCTCTGCACGCCCGGTTCTTTGACGTCGGCGCGCTCCGCCTCCGCTTCGTCCTCCGAAAAGACGAGCACGGACTTTCTGGGCGTTTTGTATTTTTTCTTGATCTCGAGGATCTCTTCTTTGACGACTTCGAGCTGTTTTTTTTTTTTTTTTACAATGGCGGTAAGTTTTTCGATGAGCTCTTTGAGCCGTTTGAGTTCCTCTTCCAGCTTGAACACTTCGAGCTTTGTAAGGCGGGCAAGGCGCAGATCGAGGATCGCCTGCGCCTGCTTCTCGGAGAGCGAAAAGCGTTTCCGCAGCTTGTCGCGCGCGTCCGCCGTCGATTCGGCGTTTTTGATGATCTTCACCACCTCATCGATGTTGCGCACGGCAATGATAAGCCCTTCGAGGATGTGGCAGCGCTCCTTCGCCGCAGCAAGATCGAACTTTGTGCGGCGCAGCACCACTTCGCGCTGATAATTGACGTAATAGCGGATGATCTCCATAAGCCCCATCAGCATGGGCTTGCCGCCCGCAATGGCGACCATGTTCATGCCGAACGTCACCTCTAAGTCGGTATACTTATAGAGGATCTTCAAAATCTTATTGACGTCCCCCTCGGGACGGACTTCGATGACGGCGCGGATACCGTCGCGGTCGGACTCGTCGCTCACGCGCGAAATCGCCGCCAGCTGTTCCTTTTTCTCGTCGCGCAGTTCTGCGATCTTGCGCAGCAGCGCAGACTTGTTCACCTGATAGGGAAGTTCGGTAATGACGATATTCTTCTTATCCCCTTCGCCGTCCTCCACGCGCACCTTCGCGCGGATGAGAATGCGCCCTTTGCCCGTCTTGTACGCCTGATTGAGCTCGTTGGCGATGATGTAGCCCCCCGTGGGAAAATCAGGCGCGGGGATGTATTTGAGCATTTCGTTGAACTTGATGGTCGGCTTATCGATGTAAGCGACCACGCCGTCGATGACCTCGCCGAGATTGTGCGGCGGAATATTCGTCGCAAGCCCGACCGCGATCCCCGAAGCGCCGTTCACCAGAAGGTTGGGAAAGCGCCCGGGAAGCATATCCGGCTCTTTCAGGGAGTCGTCGAAATTGAGCGAAAACGGGACGGTATTTTTTTCGAGATCGCGCAGAAGTTCCAGGGCGAGCGGCTCCAACCGCGCCTCGGTATAGCGCATTGCCGCAGCAGGGTCGCCGTCCACGGAGCCGAAGTTGCCGTGCCCGTTGACAAGCGTGCGCCCCATATTGAAATCCTGTGCCATGCGCACCATGGCGTCGTAGACGGACGAGTCGCCGTGCGGATGGTATTTACCCATGCAGTCGCCGACGATGCGCGCGGATTTTTTATGCGGTTTATCGGGCGTAAGCCCCATTTCGTACATCGTATAGAGAATGCGGCGCTGAACGGGTTTGAGTCCGTCTTCCACACGGGGCAGCGCACGGTCCATGATGACGAATTCCGCATACGGGAGCATGGCGGAAGGCAGAACTTCTTCCAGCGGCGTAACGAACAGGGTGCCCTGCGGTTCCTGTTTCTTTTCCTCACTCTTCATCGCCCGCCTCCTTTCTGAGCTTCACCTTATCCATAAACGCGTCCTGTTTGTTGAAATTGGCGTTTCTGTTCAGGAATTCCTTTCTCCCCTCCACCCTGTCGCCCATGAGCGTGGTGATCATGTTTTCCGCTGCGGCGGCGTCCTCGATGGTCACCTGCGTCAGATTGCGGCGCATGGGATCCATCGTCGTTTTCCAGAGCTGCTCGGCGCTCATTTCGCCCAGCCCCTTGTAGCGCTGGATGAGGTATCCGCGCCCCACTTTTTCGATTTTTTCGGCAAGCTCCTCTTCGTCGTAGGCGTACTCCTCGGCGCTGCCGTTCTGGCGGTACACCTTGTAGAGCGGCGGCATGCCGATATACACATGCCCCGCGTTGACGAGCGGGCGCATATAGCGGAAAAAGAATGTCAGCAGGATACAGCGGATATGGAATCCGTCCTGATCGGCGTCGGAAAGAATGATGACTTTATGGTAGTTGAGTTTTTCGAGGTTGAAATCATTCCCCACTCCCGCGCCGAGCGCGGAGATGATGGTGCGGATCTCCTCGTTGGCGAGCACCTGATCGAGGCGCTTTTTCTCCACATTGAGCGGTTTCCCGCGAAGCGGAAGAATGGACTGAAACTGCCTTACGCGCGCCTGCTTTGCCGTACCGCCCGCCGAGTCGCCCTCCACGATGAAGAGCTCGTTGAGCTCGGGTTTGCGTCCGGAACACGCCGCAAGTTTGCCCACGAGCTGCAAAGAATCGATGCTGTTTTTCGCGCGCGCCGTGTCCTTCGCCTGCCGCGCTGCAATGCGCACGCGCGCCGCGCCCTGCGCCTTTTTGATGATCTCGTCGAACGTCTTCTTGTTCTTTGCCTGCGCGGCAAGTTCCCGAAGCCCCTCGGCAACGACGCTCTCCACGGGCGCCCGCGCCTCGGGATTTCCGAGCTTGGTCTTTGTCTGTCCCTCGAACTGTACGTTCTTCATCTTGATCGAAAGCACAGCGGTAATGCCTTCGCGGAAATCGTCGCCTAAAAAGTTAGGGTCCTTATCTTTGATGAGCTTATTGTCGCGCGCGTAATCGTTGAGCATACGCGTGATCGCGCCGCGGAATCCTATCTCATGAAAGCCGCCTTCGGGCGTCGGGATATTGTTGACGAAAGAGAACAGATTTTCCGTGAATTCCCCCGTATGCTGGATGGCGAACTCCACGAATACGCCGTCGCGCTCGCCCTTGTAATAGAGCGGCTGCTGATAGAGTTTGCTCTTCCCTTCGTTGAGATACGCCGCAAAGTCCGCAATGCCGCCCTCGTAGCGGTAAGTCACGGAATAGGGCATCGTCGCGCCCATCAGATCGAGCTGACGCGCTTCGCCGTCGTCCGTCCCCTCCTGCTGGGCATATTCGTTCATCGTGATGCGCTCGTCGGTGAGCACGATGGTAAGCCCCTTGTTGAGGAAGGCAAGCTCCCTGAGGCGATGCTCTACCGTCGGGAGAGAAAACTGCACCGAGGAGAACACGGTATCGTCGGGCATAAAGTGCACGAGCGTGCCGTGCGCTTTGCCGCACTTGCCCGTCTTTTTCAGGGGCGCGACGGGGATCCCCGATTCCACCTTCTGCTTTTTCTCGTCAAAATAGGAATGAAACCCCATTTCCCAGGTGTCGCCGTCTCTGTTGACGCGCACGTTCAGCCATTTTGAGAGCGCGTTGGTAACGGAAGCACCCACCCCGTGCAGACCGCCCGAAAAGGAGTAGTTGTGTTCATCGAACTTTCCGCCCGCATGGAGCTGCGTAAAGACGACCTGAACGCCCGAGACTTTCGTCTTAGGATGAATATCGGTGGGAATGCCGCGCCCGTTATCCTCGACGGAGGCGCTGCCGTCTTTGTGGAGGACGACTTCGATCCTGTCCGCATAGCCGTTCGCCGCCTCGTCGATGGCATTGTCGACGATCTCCCAAAGAATATGATGCAGTCCCCTCGTCCCTGTCGAGCCGATATACATTCCGGGGCGCAGGCGCACCGCGTCCAGTCCCTCGAGAATGGTAATATCGCCCGCATCGTAATGCTGTTGTGCCATAGTCCCCTCGAAAACACAAAATAAAGTAAGATTACCTTATTATACCATATTTTGCGGTTTCGGGCAAGCCTTTTGCGCAATATTTAGCGTTTTTCGGCATATTTCAGCAATTTCTGTGAATATATGCGGACGCGTTTCACCGCTGCATCCGAGCATATCATCCGCCCCTCCCGAAAAAAAAGTCCGCTGCTTCATCGCAGCGGACTTTTTTGCCTGAAATTTATTTCTGCAATTTTTCCATCATGTCGACGATGTCCTGCACCGTCTTCACGTTTTCAACCTCGCCCTCGGGAAGCGTGATGCCGTACTCATCTTCGAGCGCCATCATGAGTTCGACGACATCAAGCGAATCCGCACCCAGATCCTTGACGACCTCGGACTGCGGCGTAATGGTATCCGCGGAAATATCGAGCTGCTCGGCGAGCATTTTGCAAACCTTCTCAAACATGATTATCCTCCGTTCCGCCCCGCGATGGGCGGGTGCGCGTATATTTATTCATATTGTACCCTATTCGGGGCCGTTTGTCAATCCTTTTCCCGCAAACAAGTGCGGAAAAGTCACTTATATTTGTGACAAAGGGAATTGCTCCGTTACGGCCTGCTTCGTCTGAGCGCGCGCAGCGCAGTCTTTCTCTCTTCGCTCACACGGAAACTCTCGCACGCCTTGCGGATGGCGCGGTTGTGCGTCGCCGCGTCGAGCGCGTTCTCCGCCAGGAGCGCCGTACCCGCCTCGGGAAATTTCACGAGTACCTCGGCCGCCAGCCACGCCGCCGCCATGGAGACGTAGTACTCCCCCGCGTTCACCTTTCTCAGGCAGTCGAGCACAAAGAAAAGCCCCTCTTCGTCTACATAGAAATGCAGAAGCGTGGTGAGCGCGAATCGGCGCACAAAGACGCGTCCGTCCGCAAGATACCTTTCGATATACGGCGCGAACGCCTCGCGGTGCTTTGCGATACAGGCGGGCGCGAACCCGTCGCACGTCGCCCAGTTATCGAGGAGCGCCACCGTCTCGTCTAGCACGGCAAGCAGCGTCTCAAAGGGAAGCTGCGCCGCGATCGAACACTTCAGAAAGGTAACTTCGTAGTACTCATCGGGGAACGTCCGCACGCACTCCCATTCTCCCTTCCACTGCTTTGCGAGTTTCCGAAGCATGGGCATGCGCACGCCGATCACATTGACGCGATCGTCTTTGAGCAGCTTCCTGTGAAACGCGCGGTAAGCCTCGTCCTCATGCGCGCGGAGGGATGCGAGCATCTCATCGTATGTAAGCATTTTCTTTCTCCTCGAACGCCTTTTGAAGCGCCGTGTGCCACGCCGCGGCGGAAAAGCGCGGATTGGCGGGCGACGTGGACGGAAGGCACTCGACGCGGACATGGTCCGGCAGAAACTCTTTCGGAAGGTACGCAAACGCCGCCTTGCCGTTGCAGAGAACGGTGCGCACTTCGGTGCCGCGGATGAGTCCCGCGACGTCCGCTGCGGCAGCCTCGCGGATGGAGGCGTCGGACGAGGCGTGTATGGTGCAGGCAGTCACCGAGTCCCAGAGCGCGAGCTTCCTGCGGCGGAGAAAATCTTGTTTTCCCGCAATATCTGCGGGCACTTCTTCCCCGAAAAACCCGCACACGGTGCGCCAGAAGCGGTTGCGCGGATTGCCGTAGTAGAACCCCTCCGCGCGGCTCTTCACCGAGGGGAAGCTCCCCAGAATGAGCACGCGGCTCTCGGGAAAGCACACGGGCGCGAAGCCCTCGATGCGTTCCGTCATAGGCGGATCGCCTCTGTGAGATTGCCGACCGAGGAGACCGCCGCGCGGGAGAAGTCAAATCCCGCCCCGATCGCGGCGGCAATGTCGTCGCGCGTGAGCGCGGAGATCTCCGCCATGCGCTTTTCAAAGTCGTAGACGGCACCATTATAGAGCATCTCCTTGCCGTAGAGAAGCATCTGTGCGGAAGTGTTCTCCTGCGAATAGATGCTGCTCGCTTTGAGCTGCTCTCTCCCGCGCAGAAATTCCGCCTCGGACACCCCTTCCCGCATGAGCGTTTCGATGACCTCGCGCACCGCGCCCGCCGCGTCGTTTGCCTTGGCGGGATTGACGCCCGCGTAAACCGTCAGAAGCCCCGTCTCGAGATAGTGCGTCGAATACGAATACACGGTATAGGCAAGCCCCAGCTCCTCACGTACGCGTTTAAAGAGGCGGGAACTCCTGCCGCCGCCGAAGATGGCGTTCATCACCTGCACGGCGGGGCGGGAAGCATCCTCCCGCTTCACCGAGGGGAAGGCAACCGCAAAGTGCGCCTGCTCGATGGGCTTCTGTTTGAACAGCGTGCCGCCCTGCCAGACGACCTTCTTCTCACGCTGCGCAAAGGCGGTGCGCTTCATGCCGCCGAAATATTCCTCCGCGAGAGCGATCGCCTGCGCGGGATCGATGCTGCCCGCAAAGGAGACGACGACGTTCTCGGGACAGTACCGCTCTTTGCGGTAGCGCTGCAGATCTTCCCGCGTGAACCCGTTCACGTTCGCGGCGGGTCCGAGGATATTCCTGCCGTAGTTGGCGGAACCGAAGGCGGCGCGCGCCAGAAGATCGAGGCAGAGATCCTCGGGCGAATCTTCGTCCATATTGATCTCCTCGACGACGACTCCCTTCTCGCGCGCCATCTCTTCCTCCGGGAAGGTGGAATTGAGGAAGAGATCGGCAAGGAGCGCAAAGGCTTCGGCGGCGTGGTCGCTCGTCGCCTTGGAGTAAAAACACGTCATGTCCTTCCCCGTAAACGCATTGACCTGCGCGCCGAGGGAATCGAATGCGTCGGAAATTTCAAATGCCGTACGCGTTTTGGTGCCCTTGAAGAGCATGTGTTCGATAAAGTGAGAGATGCCGTCTTCACGGTCGGTTTCGAATGCCGCGCCCGTTCCCACAAGCACGCCCATCGAGACGGACAGAAGTCCTTCCATGCGCTTGACGATCACGCGCACGCCGTTTTCCAGTTTTTTTGTTCGGATCATATGTATTCCTCGTGTTTTATTCTGTGCAGTATTTCTGCAATTTAAGCAATATTTTCGCTCACCGTGACGGCGTGCAGTCCGTGCGTCTCCAGATAGTGCAGGATGCGCGGCAGCGCTGCGAGCGTGTGTTCCATGGGGTGCATGAGAATGAGCTCGCCCGCCTCTAAATTCTCCGTGGCGCGGGTATAGCAGAGCTCCTCGTCCTTGTCCCGCCAATCGATGGTATCGCGGCTCCACATGATGGTTTTCAGCCCCAGACTCTCGGCGGCGAGCACCGTGTCGTCGTTATACGCGCCGGAAGGCGGCGCAAAAAGCGCGATCTCCCGCCCCGCCGCGAGCGAAAGAAAATCGACGCTTCTTTTGATCTCCTGATAATTGCCGTCGTAATCGAGCGCGGAATGATCGCGGTGGAAATATCCGTGCGAGGCGATCTCGTGTCCCGCCTCGGCAATGCGCCCGACAAGGGCGGTGTTGTCGTCTGCCCAGCTCCCGCCGATAAAAAAGGTCGCCTTTGCCCCGTACTCCCCGAGCACGGCAAGGATCCCCTCCACCTCCTCGCTCCCCCAATATACATTGAACATGAGCGAAACGCCGTCTTCTGCGCCGCCGCGGTAGATCACGCGGTCTTTCACGCCGGAAACATGGGAGGACGACGGAAAGAAGCAGACCGCGCCTACAACGATGAGGATGAGCGCGAGGATGCCGTTGGTGAGCATGGCGATCGCCCGCGCGGAGAGTTTTTTCAAGGGAAACACCTCACAACAAATCTCACTTCATTGTATGGAAGCTTCCCGCGGAATATGCTTTATTTGAGCGTGACGACGGTCACGCCGCTCTCTCCCTCGCCGTACTTTCCGAGGCGGAAGGAGGCGACGCGCTTATTCTTTTTGAGCAGGTCGTGGATGGCTGCGCGCAGTTTTCCCGTTCCCATGCCGTGAATGATGCGCACTTCGGGAAGGTTTGCAAGCACGGCGCCGTCGATAAACGCCTCCACTTCGGGGAGCGCCTCTGCCGTCGTCATGCCGATGACGTTGCACTCCAGGTGTACAATGGGGCGCTCTTTTAAGTTGCGCGTGACCTGCACGCCTTCTTTTTTCCCGCTCTGCCCCTTCTTTTTGCCGCCCGTCAGCGTGTACAGATCGCCCGTTTTCACATTGACTTTGAGCGCGCCCACCTGCACCTCGCAATTGCCTTTTCCGACGCGCGTCACGGTGCCCGAAGCATTCATGGAGCCGACAAGCACCGCGTCGCCCGCTTTGAGCGCGGCGGGATCGACGGGTTCGGCGCGCACGGGTTCCTCCTCGACGGGGGCGCTTACCATTTTATTTTTCAGCGTACGCGCGCGGATGAGGTCCGCCTCGGAATAGTTCTCCTTTTGGAAGATCTTCTCCATCTCGGCGAGAAGTTCCTCCGCTTCCTCGGTGCGCGCGGCAACGATGCGCCGCGCCTCCGCCTTTGCAGAGGTGAGAAAACGCTCCCGTTCCGCGCGGAATTTTTCCTCGTCTTTGCCGAGCGCCGCAAGTTTTTCTTCCCATTCCCGTTTGAGCTGCTGCGCCTCGCGCATGGTCTCTTCGGTGCGGACGCGGCTCTCCTCGGCGGCGCGGAGCGTCTCCGAAAAGGATCGCGCCCCCTCCGAAAGATAGCTCTTAGCCTCCTCCACCGTCTCGGCGGGAAGCCCCAGCCGCGTACAGATGAGGAGCGCGTTGGAAGAGCCGGGCGCGCCGATCTTGAGTTTATAGAGGGGCTTGAAGTCGGCGGAATCGAACTCCATGCAGCCGTTCTCGATGCCCTTCGCCCCGTATGCAAACTCTTTGAGCGCCGAATAGTGGGTGGTGACGATCCCCCTGCACCCGCGGGAAAGCAGCGCGCTGACGACCGCCTGCGCGAGCGCCGCGCCTTCTTCGGGGTCGGTGCCGCCGCCGGGCTCGTCGATGAGCACGAGCGAGCGCGCCGTCGCCTTTTCCAGAATTTCTTTGATATGGACGATATGCGAGGAGAACGTGGAGAGGTTCTCCTCAATGGATTGGCTGTCGCCCACGTCGCACCACACGCCGTCAAAGATGGAAAGGCGCGTTCCCTCGGCGGCGGGCACGAACAGTCCGCACGCCGCCATCAGGCAAAAGAGCCCGCACATTTTGAGGGTGACCGTCTTGCCGCCCGTATTGGCGCCCGAGATGAGCAGAAATCTATAATCCTCTCCCACCGAGAGCGTGACGGGCACCGCCTTTTTCTGATCGAGCAGAGGATGCCGCCCCTTGACGATCTCCACGGCGCCGCCTGCCCCCATCTGCGGCTTGACGGCGCGGAGCGCATAGCCGTACTCCGCGCGGGCATAGTAGCTGTCCACCTCGCTGAGGACCGCCACGTCCTGCCCGAGCGCGGCGCGCATCGCGCCCACTTCGTGCGAAAGCTCAAGAAGGATGCGCTCGATCTCCTCGCGCTCGTCGAGCATGAGCGAGCGCAGTTCGTTGTTCATTTCGAGCACTTCCTCGGGTTCGATGAACACAGTCGCGCCGCTCTGCGAACGGTCATGCACGAAACCGCGGATACTGCGTTTATATTCCGCCTTGACGGGCACGACATAGCGGTCACCGCGCACGGTGACGATGCCCTCCTGCAAATACTTGCGCTCCTCGCCCGAGAGATAGCTCTGAAGCCGCGCACGGATGCGTTCGCCGAGCTGGCGGATCTGCGTGCGCAGGGAAAAGAGCCGCGCACTCGCGTGGTCGGAGAGCTCGTTCTCGTTCAGGATCTTGCTGCCGATGTCCTCTTCGAGGTTCTGATCGAAGGCGAGGTGCTCGGTGAGCGCCTTCATGCGGTCGACGGAGACGTCGGCATAGGCACGCACGGACGTATAGAGAATGCGCGCCGCACGAAGCAGCTTGGCAACGCCCAGAAGTTCGGCGGGCGAGAGCGCGGAACCTTTCTCCGCGCGCTCTAAGCTCTCCTCACAGGGCGGAAACTCCTCGACCCTGCCCGCGCCGCACGAAAACAGGAGCGTCGTCGCCTCTTCGGTAAGCTCCAGCCGCCGCTTTGCCTCGGCAAGGTCGGCGGTCGGCTCCAGCGCGGCAAGGAGCGCGCGCCCGCCTTCGAGCGCGGCATGCCCCGCCGCCTGCTGTAAAATTTTATCGAGTTCCAGCCGTTTGGCACTCTCGTTCATATCATACTCCTCACGCTGTGTCCCTTCGTAGTATCGGCGGGTGTTTTTTCGCCCAAAGACAGATCAAGCATCGCAGACGGCGCCCCGTCCTCCTCGGAAAGAGACGCGCAGTTATACAGTTCGAAACGGCACCCTTCCGCCCCGCGGTAGCGCCGCATGGCAAATTTCCGCCCCGCCTCGTCCGTGAGCGTGTAAATATCGCGCTTATCGCAGGAAGCGCAGGCACGCGAAAACGGACAGTAACACAGATCCATCACCTTGATCGCACCGCCTGCAAGACGGAAGGCCGCGGGAAGCGCGAGCGCGTCCTGCTCGCGCGAGGCGATCTCCTTGGAGAGCGCAACATACGCCGCTCTCTCCGCCGCCCCCGCCGCCGAGACGGGATTGGTGATGTTCCACCCCGTGCCCGCGAACAGCTTTACGCCGTACTTTTCTGCAAATGCGATGCCGTAAGTTCCCTCGCAGTACACGCCCTCGAACAGAGGAAGCGCGGGCGCCGTAAGCGCCTCGTCCGCCGCCGTGAAGAGAGGCGGCAGATACAGCCACACCCCCTCGGGCGGGGCAAGGCGCGCCATGTCTTTCGGCTTCCACACCACAATGTCCGCCTCCGGCACGGGCGCGCCCTCGGCGATGATGACGGCGCGCATACGCCCTTTCTGCGCCGCGATCGCGGGCATGGGTATCTCCTTTTCCGCGAGCGGCTCCCGACGGGGCGCCAAAAACGCGCTCAGTCCCTCGTAAAAGGCGCGGCGGAAGGCGTTGAGCGCGGACTTCGGCACGAATACGCCGTCCGTCTCTGCCTGTACGGCAGGCACGAGCGGAAGATGATCCACCTTCCCGAAGTTTTCAGCGATCGCCTCGGCGGAGAGCGGCGCATTCTTTGCCCCCTCGCAAACATCGCCTTCGAGGATAAATCCACCGCACGCGGCGCGCATCTTTTTGCCGCGCAGCATGGAGACGGTGACCTCGATCTTCCGCCCTGCGACGGATGCAAGCGCGCGCTCCGCAGCGGCGGTATCGGTGGTGACGCGTACTTCGTCGCCTGCGGCGAGCCGTTCGGAGGAAGACAGGAAAAAGCCGCCCTTCCCGCCCTCTGCAAAAACTGCGCCGCCGACCTCTTTCCCGCCGCAAAGGATCTTGAAGGCGTCCCCCTTCCGCGCGGCAAATCCGCTCGCGCAAAAGAGTCTTCCGCCCATGCGGGAGAGCTCGCCCACCTTCTCGCCGATGTGCCCCTGCACTTCGCGCGAGAGAAGAGATGGCTCCTGTCCGAACCCGATGCCGCGGGTAAAATCCCCGCGGTTGAAGGCGCGCGCAAGATCGGAGCGCTCCGCCTCGCCGCGTCTTCCCGCGAGCAGAGCGCGGTAATATTTGACCGCCGCCGCCCCATAGGCGGGCGAACGCATGCGCCCCTCGATCTTGAGCGACGTCACCCCCGCCGCAAGCAGGGCGGAAACGCTTTCTCCGACGCTCAGATCGGAGAGCGAGAGCGCATAGGCGGGCGTATCATAGCCCGCACGGTCGATGGTATATCGCTTGCGGCAGGGCTGTTTGCACCGCCCGCGGTTGCCGCTGTTGCCGCCCGCAAAGGAGGAGAGATAGCACTGCCCCGAAAAACAGGTACAGAGCGCCCCCTGCACGAACGCCTCCGTCTCGATGACCGCGGAGATGGCGGCAATATCCTCTACGGGCGTCTCGCGGGCGAGCACCGCGCGCGAAAATCCGTAAGCCTTCGCGGCCTCCGCCCCGTGCACGTTGCAGCAGCCCGCCTGCGTGGAGAGGTGCAGCGTCATTTCGGGATACGCCTCTTTGAGCGCCCGTCCGAGAAAAATATCCTGGAGTAAAATCGCGTCCGCACCCGCGTTCCACGCCTCGCGCGCCGCGGCAAAAAAGGCGGACAACTCCTCCGTCCTGACAAGCGTATTGAGCGCGACGTACACCTTCGCGCCCAGAAGGTGGGCATACTGCGTGAGCGTTTCCAGCGCAGAAACGGAAAAATTTTCCGCGCCCGAGCGCGCGGAAAATCGCGTAAGTCCCAGATAGACGGCGTCCGCGCCTGCATTCAGCACGGCATACGCCGATTTTTCGTCCCCCGCGGGGGCAAGAATTTCCGTCATCTTCCGATCGTTCTCTGAATGAGTTCCTGCGCCGCGTCGTAGCCCATATTTTTCAGGCGCTGATCGCGCGCGGCGACTTCGATGAGAATGGCAAGATTGCGGCCCGCGCTTACGGGCACGATGAGGCGGGGAATATCCAGCCCGAGAATGGTCTCCACGTTCGCCTCGCCGCCGATGCGGTCATACTCCTTATCTTTGCGCCAAGGCTCCAGCTCCATGACAAGCTCGATCTCCTTCTCCTTCATCACGGCGCCCGAGCCGTACATGTTCTTGACGTTGATGATGCCGATCCCGCGAAGCTCCATAAAGTAGCGGATACGGTCGGGCGCGGTGCCGATCAGCTCGTTCTCTACACGGTGAATGAGCACGGAATCGTCCGCGACGAGGCGGTGTCCGCGCTTGATCAGCTCCATCGCCGTTTCGCTCTTGCCCACGCCGCTGTTGCCCGTGAGCAGGATCCCCGCCCCGAATACGTCCATTAAAACGCCGTGCACCGTTGTGGTGGGCGCAAGCAGCCGGTTGAGGTAGATACACAGATCGACCATGATGGACGAGGTCATTTTGCTCGTACGGAAGATGGGCGTCTGCGAAGCGCGGGCGCATTCCATAAATTCGGGCAGCACGGGCAGATCGCGCGCAAAGATGACGCACGGGATCTCGCCGCAGTCAAAGAGTTTTTGTATCATATCCCTCCGCTGTTCGGAGGAAAAGGAATGCATATATTCATGCTCGGTCAGCCCGATGAGCATGATGCGCGCCGCGTCAAAATAGCTGAAAAAACCCGCCAGCCGCAGCCCCGGGCGGTCGACGCTGATGCTCGTGAGCGTAAGGATACCACGCCCCGCATACAGCATTTCCAGCCCCAGGTCCGAAGCGAACTTATCGAGCATTACGGTTTCTCTCGGCAGAATATTGTCGTTCATATTGCAGTCAACCCCCTTCTCTTTCCACACATCTGCGCATATTGCAAGGCAAAACGCGCCGCACCCATCCGCATGAAATTTCTCAACGCATCGCAATTTTCAAAGCTTCCGCAACGCCGTCCTCCTCGACGGAAGCAACGACGCAGGCGATCTCTTTCAGCTCCGCTTCGGCGTTGGCAACGGCAAATTTTCCGCCAGCGCGCGAGACCATCGGCAAGTCGTTGAGCTGATCGCCGATCGCCGCGATCTCTTCCCGCGGGACGCGGTAATATGCGGAAAGAAAGTCCACCGCCGCCGCTTTGCTCTGCCCCACGGGCATGACCTCCACGAGACAATCGGAGGAAGTCGTCACATAAAACGCGCCGCCGAGCGCCGCCTTCAGCTGCTCCATCAGAAAGCGGCGGCTCTCCGCCTCCACCATCGCCAGGATCTTGACGACGCGCAGGCCGTTTTTTCTGACAAATTGGGAAAGCCGCTCCCCCGAGACGATCTTCGCCTTCACACCGCAGACGCGCTCGTACGCTCTGAGCGCCTCGTCGTCGCGGTTGCAGTAAACATTGTCCACCGTATATACATGAACATGATGCCCTGCGTCCTCCAGAAGATCGAGGATGCGAAGCGCGTCTTCTCCGGAAAAGCCGTCGTCTTTTAACAGCGCGCCCGTCTTCACGTCCGCAATGGTCGCCCCCTGATATGCTACGACAAGCCCCTCCTCAATGCCGAGCTCTTTGAGCCGCGGCAGAATGGACGTGAGCATGCGGCCCGTACAGACGGCGAACACGCCGCCCGCCGCGCGATACGCCGCGATCGCGCGCTTGTTTGCCTCGGAAATCGTCCCGTCCGCACGGACGAGCGTTCCGTCAAAGTCCGAAAGAAAGATTTTATACTTCATAAGTCCTCAAAATAGGTATGGATGCGCGCCGCAAGCTGCGGTCCGATGCCCTCGACGCGGGCAAGCTCCTCTACCGAGGCGCGCATGATCTTATCGATGGTGCCGAACGACTTTTGAAGCGCGGCGCGCTTTTGCTTGCCCACGCCCTCGATCCCGTCGAGCACGGAAGCAAGATTGCGCTTACTGTGCAGATTCCTGAAATACGTTACGGCAAAGCGGTGCGCTTCGTCGCGGATGCGCTGCAAGGTACGCAGGGCATAGTCCCGCCGGTCCAGACGCACAGGTTCGTCCTGCCAGAGCGTGTAGACCTCTTCTTCCTGCTTTGCGAGCGACACGAGGTCGATGTCCGTAATGCCAAGCTCATCGAAAATGGCCTTGACGGCAGAAAGCTGCCCCTTGCCGCCGTCGATGACGATGAGCTGCGGCTTTGCAAAGCGCTCCTCTTCCTCGGTGCCGAGCTTTGCAAGGCGGCGGCGCAGAACCTCTTGCAGCGAGGCAAAGTCGTTCGCCCCCTCCACCGTCTTGATGCGGAAACGGCGGTACTCGTACTTGTCCGCCTCGCCGTCGGTAAACACGACCATGCTCCCCACCTTGTCCACGCCCGAGACGTTGGAAATATCGTAGCATTCCATGCGTTTCGGATAGCGCGCAAGATGCAGAAGCGTTTTCAGCCGTTCGCAGGCGTTCACCGTCATATCGTTCTTATGGCGGATCGCCGAGATCGACTTTTCGAGATACTCCTTGGCATTGCCCGCCGCCATATCCAGAAGTTCGCGGCGGATGCCGAACTTCGGGCGGGTGAGTTCCACTTTCCGCCCCGCGCGTTCCTCGGCGTAGGCGAGAAAGAGGTCATCGTCGATCGTCTCGTCCAGCACGATCTCATGCGGGACGGCGTGCGCGGCGTAGTACTGCGTGAGAAAGGAGAGAAAACTTTCTCCCTCCTCGCCCGCGCCCTCGTCGAGCGAATAATTGCGGCTGCCCTGCATCACGCCGCCGCGCGTGACGAGCACGCTGATCGCCGCATACAGACCGTTCGTGCAGTACACCCAGATGTCGGCGTCCACATCGCGCGGCATGGCGGTGATCCGCCGCTCGCCGAGGCGGGAGAGCATCTCGATGCGGTCGCGGTACTCCATCGCAAGCTCGAACTCCTCATTTTCGGCAAAAGCGTTCATCTTTCCCGTTAAAAGCGCCTCCGCCTCCTCGTAGTTCCCCGCGAGAAAGGAGAGCGTTTTCTCCACGCAGACGGCATAGTCCTCGCGCGAAATGTAATGCGCGCAGGGCGCGCCGCACCGCCCGAGATGATAATTGAGACACGGCTTTTTGGGGGTTTCCGTAACGGCGACGGAACAGGTGCGGATATGGTAGACGCGCGCCGCGACGTCAACGATGTCTTTGCAGGAGATCCCGCCCATAAATGGTCCGAAATATTTGCCGTCCCCGAGCTTCACGCGCCGCGTAACGGAAATGCGCGGGAATGCTTCTTTGGTATGTACCTTGATGTAGGGATACGTTTTATCGTCTTTTAAGAGAATGTTGTACTTGGGCTTGTACTTCTTGATATAGGTGTTTTCGAGCGCGAGCGCGTCCACTTCCGAAGGCGTGACGACATAGTAGAAATCGGCAATGCAGTCCACCATCGCCTGCACCTTGCTCGGCTTGGGCGAGGAGTGGAAATACTGCCGCACGCGGTTTTTCAGGATACGCGCTTTCCCCACATAGATGACCGTGCCATCCCGATCCAGCATGATATACACGCCGGGAGAGGCGGGCAGCAGTTTGAGTTTTTCGCGTATGACGTTTTCGCCCATATGACCATTATACACGCTTTTCGCACAATTTTCAAGTGATTGGGAAAAATAATCGCAAAAACGCGCTCCTGCGCGCGTGCGGCGCAACAAACGCATACTTTTTGCCTATAGATAACGATAGGAAAAAAGTATTTTCATTTCCCTGAAAAACGGTTATAATAAAAAGAGCTTAAAATCACACTTACGGATCAAGGAAATGAGAGAGATCACAAATCAGACATTTGACGAAGAGCGCGCGCTGTATGCAAGCCGCGGCGTGCTCGCAAAGAGCTGCCGCTTCGACGGCCCGGCCGATGGCGAGAGCGCCTTTAAGGAAAGTTCGCACATTATTGCCGAAAACTGTTTTTTCAACCTGCGCTACCCCTTCTGGCACGATACGGACGTGACCATCCGCGGCGCCGACATGACGGAGAAATGCCGCGCCGCACTGTGGTACTCCCGCGATGTGAAGATCAAGGACAGCCACATGCATGGCATCAAGGCGCTCAGAGAGTGCCGCCGCGTATCGCTGGAGAGATGCGACATCGTCTCCCCCGAGTTCGGTTGGTCAAGCGAGAACGTGACCATGCGTGAGTGCACTGCGGAGAGCGAATATTTTTTCCTGCGCGGGAAGAACCTTGACTTCAGGCAGCTGCACTTCAAGGGAAAGTACTCCTTCCAATATGTGGAAAACGCCCTCGTGGCGGACAGTACGCTCGAAACCAAGGACGCCTTCTGGCACTGCAAGAACATGACGGTGAAAAACTGTCTCATCAAGGGCGAATATCTCGCATGGTATTCCGACGGGCTGACGCTGGAAAACTGCACCGTCGTCGGGACCCAGCCCTTCTGCTACTGCAAAAATCTCAAGCTCATTGGCTGCAAGATGCTCGACGCCGACCTTGCCTTTGAGAAATCGGACGTACAAGCCGAGATCACCACGCCCATGATCAGCATCAAGAACCCCGCAAGCGGCGTGATCCGTGTACCATCCGTGGGCGAGATTATCCGCGACGACCCCGCCTCGCGCGGCGAGATCATCCTCACCGCCGCGCAAGAAGAAAAAAAGCGTGCATGAATCATATGCACACTTTTTTTGTTTCGTCAAAGGGATTGCATCAGGACATGCGCCTCCGCCTCCGCGCGCGTGGGAAGACCGTCGATCGCGCCTCTGCCGCGCGTATTGAGCGCCCCGCAGGCATTGGCAAAGCGCAGTACGTCCGTAAGAAAACCGGCGCTCCATGCGGCGGACGGGACGCAGGCAAGTTTCGCAAGCGCGCCCGCAAAAAATGCGTCGCCCGCGCCCGTAGTGTCAACGGGCGCCGCCGGAACGGTATCCGCATGCCCGCAGCTCCCGCGGAAGTGCCATTCGCTTCCCTTTGCGCCCAAAGAAATAAGCACCAATACCGTCTGCGGAAGTATGCGCAGAACATCTTCGAACAACGCAGCTTCGTCCTCCGAAAGTTTGACAATATCCGCCCGCATGAGCATTTCACCATAAGCGGCGTGCGCCGTCCGCTCATCCGGAAAAATATCCGAACGGTAATTGACGTCAAAACTGACGCGTTTACCCATGGCATGCGCCCGATCTGCAAGGCGGGCGGCATATGCCCGTCCGCTCTTCTCGCTGAGCATCAGCGAACCGATATGCACAAGATCCGCCGCCTGCATGAGCGGACGCGGCGGCTGTGGCAGATGATGATCCGCCGTGTGTTTGCGGTAAAAACAGAAGGAACGCTCGCCGCCGTCCAGCTCGACAAACGCAAGCGTTGTGTTCCGTGCGCCGTCCCGCCGGATATGCACCTCTTTCAGCCCGCGCGCCGCCGCATAGCCGCACAGATATTCTCCGATTAAATCGTTCCCGACGCATCCGACAAACGCTGCGTCCTCGCCCAGCTTTGCCAACGCGCACGCCACGTTAAAGGGTGCGCCGCCCGCCCTGCGCTCATAGCGCAGGATCCCTTTCTCCTCCACGCCGATCATATCGGCAAGGATCTCGCCCACGCAAAGAATCATGCCCGCCTCCGTTTTTCCAATATCATAACATGAAAAAGTGCCGCTGTCAACGGACAGCGGCATACCGCAGGAAAGCGTCTTTCCCGCGCCCTCCCTCAGTACCCCAAAAACTCCACGCCCTTTAAGAGCACGTCGTTGACGATCTCATTGGAGAGCGAATAGAAGATGATCTTGCCGTGGCGGTCGGTACGCACCATGCCCGCGTCCTTCAGAAAGCGGAGCTGATGGCTGACCGTCGTCTGATTGATGCCCAGAACGCGGGAGATGTCCGTCACGCACATCTCGGAAATGGCGAGTGCGGAGAGAATGCGCAGCCGCGTGCTGTCTGAAAAAATCGAAAAGAACCGCACAAGGAGCGTGAGCACCTCGCCGTCGGGAACATACCCCTCGATCATATCCTGTGTGCGCCTGTCAAGTAAGAGCGTCTGCATAGCTGCCTCCCCTTTTTGATGACAGCATAACATTTGCACGCCTGCGCACGCATGGAAGATGTGACGAAATACGGCGTATTTTGTCAGAAACAGCAGCGCCGCCCGCCGCGTTTCTGCGGCGGGCGGCGCAAAGTTGTTCTCATTTATTTGATGTCCGTCACCTCGTAGCCCGCCTCTTTGACGGCGGCGCGGAGCGCATCGTCCGGGACGTCCGCCCCGAGCGTGACGACGGCGCGCTTCTTCTTCAGGTTGACATCCGCCTTCTCCACGCCATCAACGGCGCTGAGCGCGTCCGTCACATGCTGCACGCAGTGCATACACATCATGCCTTCTACAGTAAGCGTCTTTTTCATACCAATATCTCCTTGATCATCGGCTTTCGCCGTATTTTTCTTTTTACGCATAAACTGCGTGAGCCGCAGGGCGTTGAGCACGACGAACAGCGAGGAACAGCTCATCGCCGCCGCCGCGATCATGGGATTGAGCGTGACGTCCGCCCAGGCAAAGCAACCTGCTGCGAGCGGAATGCAGATGCAGTTATAGAAGAACGCCCAGAAGAGATTCTGCTTGATGATGCGCATGGTGCGCCGTGCCAGGGCAAAAGCGCGGGGTGCCGCGGCAAGATCGCCGCCCATGAGCACGATGTCCGCGCTCTCGATGGCAACGTCCGTCCCGTTGCCCATCGCGATCCCGACGTCCGCCTCCTTCAGGGCGGGCGAATCGTTGATACCGTCGCCGATCATGGCGACCGCATTTTTTACCTTCCGCGGGAGCGCGGCGCACCGCTCCTTCTGCTGTCTGACATAGGTAAGTTTATCCTCCGGGAGCACTTCGGCGTATACCATGTCCGCAGGAATACCCGCGCTCTCGGCAATATGCTTTGCGCAGGCGGCATTGTCGCCCGTGAGCATATAGGCGGACATGCCCATGCCGTGCAGCGAAGCGATCGCCTCGCGGCTGCCCGCTTTCAGCGTATCGGCGAGCGCAAAGAGCGCCAAAATACGCGTCTCATCGGCGAGAAACAGCACCGTCTTGCCCTCTGCGGAGAGCGCGGAGAACTTCTCCTGCGCCGTCTCCGAGAACAGCCCCTGCGCCTTCATCATGCGGTCGTTGCCGAGAAAATAGACTTTGCCGTCCACCTCGCCGCGGGCGCCCTGCCCGATGACGTACTCCACATGCTCCGCTTCACCGCCCGCGCCGCAGAATTCCACGATGCACTGCGCCAGAGGATGATTGAGCTTGCTTTCCACTGCCGCGGCAATGCGCTTCGCCGCCGCCTCGTCCGCATATGCCTCGAACTGCACCACGCGGGGCTTGCCCTCCGTGATCGTCGCCGTCTTATCGAGCAGCACCGTGCCCACGTCCGCCGCCCGCTGGAGCGATTCGGCAGATTTTACGAGCACACCCAGGCCTGCGCCGCGCCCCGTTGCAGCCATGACGGCGACGGGCGTCGCCAGTCCCAGCGCACACGGGCAGGAGATGACGATGACGCTCACGCCGAAATTGAACGCCGCAGCGACGTCCCACGTCACAAACAGCCACACAAGGAAGGTCGCGAGGGCAAGGCTGAGCACTGTTGGTACGAAGATCGCCGAGATCTTATCGGCAAGCTTCTGAATGGGCGCCTTGCTCGCCCCCGCCTCGCGCACCATGCGGATGATGGAGGAGAGCATGGTATCTTCGCCCACCTTCTCTGCTCTGATCCTGAGATAGCCGCTCGTCACGAGCGACGCGCTCATTGCGTGCGCGCCCTCTGTGAGCTCCACGGGGAGGCTCTCGCCCGTGACCGCCGCCTGATCGACAAAGGCATGCCCCTCCTCCACGGTGCCGTCTACCGCGATGGATTCCCCCTGCTTGACGACGAGCACATCCCCCGCCGCGACCTCGGAGAGCGGGATCTTCTCCTCCCTCCCCGCGCGCAGAACGGTGACGGTATCGGGCGCGAGCTGACGGAGCTTTTCGATCTCCCGCCCCGTGCGGCGCTTGCTCTTATCTTCCAGCCACTTGCCGAGCGTCACGAGCGTGACGATCATGGCGGCGGACTCAAAGAAGAGCGTCGGCTCCTCGGGCGTTATGATCGCCATGACGAGGCTGTACACAAAGGAGACCGCCGCCCCCAGCGTGACAAGCGTATCCATATTGGGGACAAGCCTGACCGCCGCCCGCACGCCGCTCACAAAAAATTGATAATTGATGAGCAGGATGACGAGCGTCAGCCCCACCTGGAAGCCGTAGTTGAGCCACCCGTGCGGCACGGGAATGCCCATCATGTGCCCCATCGCAAAATACATTTCGGGAATGAGCAGGATGAGCGATATGAGGAAGCGCACGCCGAGCGTGAGCGTCCTCTTCTTCTTTTCGGGCACGGCGCCGTAGTCGTACGCTCCATAGCCGAGCGCCGTGACCGCGCTTTTGATGCGCGCGTCCGAAACGACGCCCTCGTCGAACGTGACCTCCATACTCTCGCCCATGAGCGAGACGGAGCACGTCTCCACGCCCTTGAGTTTTGAGACGGTGCGCTCGATGCCCGAAGAGCACGCCGCGCACGTCATTCCCGTAACGGAATACTTCTTTTTCATATTTGCCTCTGAAAGTTTTACAAAACGCTGTCCCACACGAGGATTTCGTACATGAAGCACTGCTCACAGATTTTTCCCAATCCGATGGGAAAAATCTTCGTGATTTTGAGAGACAACCCATTGCGCGGCATAAATGCCTAACAATGTGTTTTCTCTCGCCGCCGCTGTTTTCGCAACATAATAGCACGCGGCAACTCACTCTTTCGCATAAGCGCAGGTATGCGCAAATGTGGGGCGCTGGCGGAGGGTGAGCGGCGTGTTATGCGCACCAGCGCGGTGCGCTGTGCGCGCGTCGCGAACTAAGGAATTGCCATTTCAAAGATAATTCCGTGCCCGCCCGACGCGGAGCGGCGCACGAGCGTAGCCGAAGTAAGCCGCGCTTTCCATCAGCGCGGTTGAGACAGGTGTCACGGCGACGCCGTGACGGAGGGGTTGTTTTGCTATAAATGGTGGCAAAAGGCTTCACTTGTTATGCCTTTTGCGCCCCTATTTGCTGCTCATGCAGCTTCCGGGTAGGAGTGAATGCGGGCGAACTATAATTGTAAGCCTTGAAGGGTTCGCACGCAGAGAGGGAGGCGCGGTTAGGCGCTTTGCGCCGTACCCGCAGCTTCCCTCTCAGATCACGGAATTTTGTCACGCCTTTGCGTGAGAAAATTCGTGAACCCCCTCAGCTGAGTCTCTTTACAAGTTCTACCGTCTCTTTGATAATGTTCTCATCGCCCGCGCGGATCTTCTCGCTGACGCAGGTATTCATATGTTCTTCCAATACAAGGTATCCGAAGGAACGCATCGCGCTCTCCACCGCAGAGACCTGCACGAGCACCTCGCCGCAATAGCGGTTTTCCTCGATCATCTTCTTGATCCCGTTCACCTGCCCTACAATGCGGTTGAGCCGATGGACAAGCGATCTGATCTCCTCCTCGCCGCGCGGCGTATCCTTGTAGTGCTGCGCACAGGCTTCACACATCTCCATGTTTTCCTCTCCTTCCATGCCAGTCTTACCCATAGGGGGTATGTTCGATTGATATTATACCCCTGATAGGTATTTCTGTCAAGCGTTTCCGGAAGAATTTTCTCCAAAGGCACAAAAAAACTCCGCAAGGCGCAGAGTGCCTTGCGGAGAACCGCTTATCCGATCAGTCTCTCTTTTCAAACTGCGACTTGGGCGCGCCGCAGATGGGGCACGTCCAGTCGTCGGGAAGTTCCTCAAAGGGAACCGCGCCGTCGTATACGTAGTTACAGATCTTGCAGACGTATTTCCCGCCCTGCTTTTCTTCCGCCTGATAGGTGGGCGCGTTCGCCGCCGTCTTACCCTTGAGCACCTTATGATAGTACGCATACGTCATGGGCGCGTCCTTCCTGAGCACGTCGCAATCGAGGACTTCCCCCAAAAAGACGGTGTGCGTCGCCGTCTCCATCGTGTCGATGACCTTGCAGGAAAACCAGCTCACGCAGTCGTCGGGCACGGGCATCCTGCCGCGCACGGCATAGGGCGTACCCTCAAATTTGTCGGTATCCTTCGAAGAAGCAAAGCCGAACTTTCCGATGAGCTTGGGATCGACCCCCTCCCCCAGCACCGCAATGGCGAACCGCCCCGTATCACGCACGCACTTATTGGTGTAGTTATCGTGATTGAGCGATACGGCGATGGTCGCAGGCGACGACGTGATCTGCATTGCGCTGTTGGCGACGCATCCGACGGGGCGGCCTTCGTCCCACGAGGTACACACATACACGCCGTACGAAAGATTGTAAAAAGCCGTTTTATTCATCTTTTTCCTCCTTATTCTGCGCAATTGTTGCGCGGCGATTCCTGAAAAACGCATCCCGCGAAGAGGATCTTGCAAAGCGGTATGAAAAGAAGCGGGCTTCTCGATAAGTCCGCTTCCTCAGATCAATTTTCTGCTTACTTGGTTTCCTGCTTCTCGGCAACGACTTCCTTGCCATCGTAATAGCCGCAGTTCTTGCACACACGGTGCGCGACTTTCAGCTCATGGCAATGAGGGCACTCGACAAGCTCGGGCGCCGTAGCCTTGTAATTGGCAAAACGCTTGTTGGTTCTGCTCTTAGACTGCTTTCTCTTGGGGACTGCCATTCTCTTTCACCTCTTTTTACTCGTTTTCCCATTGCGTGCACGCGTCGCAAAGAAGACGGGACGGAAGCGCGAACATCAGACTGTCGCGCATGAGTTCGCTGAGCGAGATCTTACCGCCGACATAGCCGTAATTCTCGCCGTCGCTCTCTCCCGGAAGGAAAAATCCGTCGACTTCGCCCGTCAGCTCCTTCCGCGTCTCTTTCAGACACCGCGAACAGGAGCCGGAAAGCGCAAAGAAAATTCTCCCTACCACTTCCACGCTATCGTCCTCAAAGATACGATAGGTAAGCTCCGCCTTGACCGCTCCCTCGAATTGTACATACGGGATCTCCAGAAGATCCGCCTCCGGTTCGAAGGAAAATGCGAGCGTGCCCTCTGAAATTTTTCTTGCCGTAAGCGTACGGACGTCGATTTCAGGGATCATTGACTTACAAAAGTATAGGCGATTTGCGCAGCTTTGTCAATCTTTTTTCACGCACATTTGCAAGATTTTGCAAAAATCAGAGAAGCGCAGCCGTCTCGCGGGCGATCACGAGTTCTTCGTTGGTCGGGATCACGAGCACTTTGACCTTGGAACTGTCTTTGGAGATCACGTGGATCGCGCCGTCGTTGCGGTAATTGTTCTTCTCTTCGTCGATCTCGATCCCGAAAAACTCCATATCTTTGAGGATCCCCGCGCGGATGTGCGGCGTATTCTCGCCAACGCCCGCCGTAAATACGATGACGTCCAGCCCGCCGAGCGCCGCCATGTAGGAACCGACATATTTTTTGCAGGCATAGACAAACATATTGAGTGCGAGCTGGGCGCGGTAATTGCCCTCCTTCGCCGCCGCGGTGAGGTCGCGGTAGTCGGAGGAAACCCCCGAGATGCCGAGCATGCCGCACTTTTTGTTGAGATATGTCAGCCCGTCGTGAATGTTCATGCCCTTCTTGCGGCACAGAAACTCCACGGCAGCCGCGTCGATATCGCCGCTGCGGGTCCCCATGGGAACGCCTGCAAGGGGCGTGAAGCCCATGGAGGTATCGATGCACTTCCCGCCGTCGACCGCAGAGATCGAGGAACCGTTGCCCAGGTGGCAGGTGATGATCTTCAGTTCCTTCGGGTCCTTCCCGAGGAACTCTGCCGCCGCCTGCGAGACAAACTTATGCGACGTACCGTGCGCACCGTACTTGCGGACCTGATAGGTCTTATAGTCATCGTAATCGATGGCGTAGAGGTAGGCGTAATCGGGCATGGTCTGATGGAAGGAGGTATCAAACACGAGCGCCATTTTCTTATCGGGCATGACCGCACGGCATGCATTCACGCCGAGGATCGCCGCCGGATTGTGCAGAGGCGCAAGTTCTGCGATCTCATCCATCGTCTTCATCACTTCGTCGGTGACGAGCGTCGTCTTCTTGAACGCCTCGCCCGAAGCAACGACGCGGTGACCGACTGCGTCGATCTCGTCCATCGATTGAATGACGCCCGCCTCGCCGTCGATGAGTTCGCCGAGAACGAGCTGAATGGCGTCGGTGTGGTCTTTGATCTCCTTCTCGATGACGAACTCCTTTCCGCCCGCCTTATGCGTGAGCTTGCCGCCCTTGATGCCGATGCGCTCGACGGTGCCCTTCGCAAGCACCTCCTCCGTTTCGTTGTTGATGAGCTGGTATTTGAGCGAAGAGCTGCCTGCGTTGATGACAAGTATTTTCATATCCTGCAAATTCCCCTTTGTGGTTTTTCGATGATTTTAGTTTTCTTCGCGCACCTGGAGCGCCGTGATCGCGACTGCAAGCACAATATCCGAAGCCTTGCATCCGCGCGAGAGGTCATTGAGCGGTTTTGCAAATCCCTGGCAGATGGGACCGACCGCCTGGAAACCGCCGAGGCGCTCGGCGATCTTGTATCCGATATTGCCCGCCTGAAGGTCGGGGAAAATGCACACATTCGCGTGCCCCGCCACCATCGACTTGGGCGCTTTGAGCGCAGCCACCTCGGGCACGAGCGCAGCGTCGAACTGCAGTTCGCCGTCGAGCGCAAGATCGGGCGCCTTCTCTTTGGCGATGCGGGTCGCCTCCTGCACGAGCGTGACGTTGTCGTGCTTGGCGGAGCCCATCGTCGAGAAGGAGAGCATGGCGACGCGCGGTTCGATCCCCGCGATCTCCTTGGCGCTCTTTGCCGTTGCAATGGCGCAGTCGGCAAGCCCTTCCGCGGTATAGGTGGGATTGAGTCCGCAGTCCGCGAAGATGATAACGCCGTCGTCGAGGTATTTGTTGCCGCCCGCAGGCGCGATCATCAGATTGAAGCTGGATACCGCGCTCACGCCGGGAGCCGTCTTGATGATCTGAAGCCCGGGGCGGAGCGTGTTTGCCGTGGAGTGGCACGCGCCCGAGACAAGACCGTCCACATCACCTGCTTTGAGCATGAGCGCGCCAAAGAACGTTGCGTCCTTCGCCTGCTCGAGCGCCTGCTCGGGCGTCATGCCTTTCGCCTTGCGCAGTTCATATAAAAGATCGGCATACTCCTGCAGTTTGGGAGACGTTGCGGGGTTGATGATCTCGATGCCCTCGAGGTTCGCGTCGGGGTTCGCTCCCTTGATCTCCGCTTCCTTACCGAGGAGTACGATCCTGGCGACATTCTCCTCCACGCAGCGCTGCGCCGCTTCGACGACGCGCTTATCCTCCCCCTCGCACAGCACGATCCTGCGCTGTTTCTCGCCCGCGCGCTTTTTCAGATCTTCCACGATCGAGCCGCTCTCGACGAGCTTTCTTCCGAACGTCTTGAGCTTCCGCATCAAATCTGCCATAAAAATTTCTCCTTGAACTCTTTCTTTTTCTCCGCTTTTCATGTATAATAGAAGAAACGGAGATAAATTTCCTCACTATTATACACCTTTTGATTTCATTTGTAAAGAACACAGAAAAAAAAGTTTGAAAAACATTGTCCGGAAAGTCAAGAAAACCTGCGCCCGAACGCAGGCGTTCCGGCACGAGGGAGGTCATTCGATACGCTTATGAAATATTGTGCGGTCATCTGCGAATATAACCCGTTCCACAACGGGCACAAATATCAGCTCGATGAAATACGGCGGCAGAGCGGATGCGACGGGATCTTATGCATCATGAGCGGGAACTTTACCCAGCGCGGCGAAGCGGCAGTCTTCAACAAATATGCGCGCGCAGAACACGCCGTCGGGGGCGGGGCAGACGTCGTAGTGGAACTTCCCGCCGCGTTCGCCGTCTCTTCCGCCGAATATTTTGCAAAAGGCGCGGTACACATTCTTACATCCCTTCCCTGCGTCGGGACACTTGCGTTCGGCTGCGAAAGCGGCGATAAGGAGAGCTTCCTGCGCACCGCCCGCGCCACGCTCGATGAGAGCAAGCAGTTCAAGGCGACGCTCAAAGAGAGCATGAAGGACGGCACTTCCTACGTCCGGGCGCGCAATGCGGCGCTGCTCGCCGCCGGAGCGGACGTGGACGAAGCGCTGCTCACTTCTCCCAACAATATTTTAGGCACCGAGTACTGCCGCGCGCTTCTGCAGGCGGAAAGCGGGATCGAGCCGCTCCCCATCCCGCGCGTGGGCGGCGGTTATGCCGATACGGCGCTGTTCCGGGATTTCTCCTCCGCGACAGCGCTGCGCGGCGCAATGCAGGACGGTTCGCGCAAGGCAAAAAAGGCGTTGAAATCCAACATGCCCGCACACGTCTATGGGGCGGCGCTCAGCTTCTCCCCCACGCCCTACGAAAAGGCGGCGCTCTGCGCGCTCGTTTCGGCAAGCGAAGAGGAGATCGCGCGCTGTCCGGACTGCGCCGAAGGATTGGAAAACCGCCTCAGATCCATGGCGCACAGCTCGCCGGATTATACGGAGATGCTCAAAAAAATCGTCTCAAAACGGTATACGCTCTCGCGGCTCAAACGCATTCTCGCGCAGAACTTTTTGAAGATCACGCGCGAAGCGGTACAGAGCTATGCCGCCGCCCCGCTCTACTGCAAAGTCCTCGCCGTCAGAAAAGAGCGCGCGGAAGAAATTCTGAGCGATCTGAACGGCGGCGCTTACCCCGTGATCGCCCGCAAGAGCGACTATAACAAACTGACAAAGACGGCGCTCGAATGCTTTACGGCAGACGTTCGTGCGAACGACCTGTACAACGCACTCACCGGCGTCGCCACCAACGAGTATGAGACGCGGTTTGTATGAGATATTTTTTCTCCGCTGCCGCGCTGTTCGCATCATCCGTCGGCTATGCAAAACGGCTCCCGCAACGGGAGCCGTTTTTCGCGTTTTTTAATTTTCCGGCTGCGCACAGCACATTGCATAATAGCGATACCCGCCCGCAAAGTTATAGCAGTCAAACGCGTTCTGCGCGAGAATGCGGCAGGCAAGGTAACTTCTCAGCCCGCTCTGGCACATGACGTATATCTTCTTCCCGCGGTCGAGTTCCGAAAGCCGTTCGCGCAGCTCGTCAAGCGGAAGATTGACAAATCCCTCCGCATGCCCGCGGGCATACTCCCCGCGCGTACGGGTATCCAGAAGCAGTACGTCCTCCCGCTTCCGCAGAGCGGGCAGGTCCTCGAAAAAGCACTGTTTCACCCTGCCCGCGGCGATATTTTCGATCATATATCCCGCCATATTGACGGGATCCTTCGCCGAGGAATAGGGCGGCGCATACGCGAGGTCGAGATCTTTGAGATCGTCCGCCCGCATGCCCGCGCGGATGGCGGCGGCAAGCACGTCGATACGCTTATCCACGCCCGCGCCGCCCACGATCTGCGCGCCCAGGATGCGCAGCGTGTCCCGTTCGAAGAGCACCTTCATCGTCATGATCTGCGCCCGGGGATAATAGGTCGCATGGTTGGCGGGCGAGAGAATGACCTTCTCATAGGAAAGTCCCGCAGCGCGCGCCGTCTTTTCGTTCACGCCCGTATTCGCCGCAGTAAGGGAGAATACCTTGATGACGGAGGAGCCCTGCGAACCATTATACTCGCTCGCGATCCCGCAGATGTTGTCCGCCGCAATGCGCCCCTGTTTATTGGCAGGCCCCGCGAGAGAGATGAGCGTCCTCTCCCCCGTAACGAAATGGCGCACTTCCACCGCGTCGCCCGCGGCATAAATATCGGGGTCGGAGGTACGCATACGGGCGTCAGTGACGATGCTCCCCTTCACGCCGAGCGTAAGCCCCGCCGCCTGCGCGAGCGCCGTATCGGGCGCCACGCCCAAAGCAATGACCGCCATATCCGTTTCGATCTCGCCCTTTGCCGTGCGCACGGCAAGCCTTCCTTCCGTCCGCAGCCCCTCAAATGGCGTGTTCAGGCGCAGATCGACGCCGTTGCGCCTGAGTTCGGCATGCAAAAAGCACGCCATGTCACGGTCGAGCGGCGCGAGAACGTGATCGCCCCTTTGAAGAAGCGTGACGCGCACACCGCGCTCCGCAAGATTTTCGGCGGTCTCCAACCCGATAAATCCGCCGCCCACCACGACGGCGGTCTTCGGTCTCTTTCCGACGACAAAGTCGTGCAGCGCAAGCGTATCCTCCACCGTCCGCAGCGTGAACACGCGGAGATCTTCCGTCTGTGCCGCCGCAGGGACGACGGGCTTTGCCCCGGGCGAGAGCAGGAGTTTGTCGTACTCCTCTTCATACTCCCTTCCCGATGCGAGATCGCGCACCCGCACCCGCTTTTGGGCGCGGTCGATCGAAACCGCCTCGTGCCCCACGCGCACTTCGACGCGGTACCGCGCATAAAAGGACTGCGGCGTCTGCAGCGTGAGCGCGTCCTCGTCCCCGATGGCGCCGCCCACATAGTAGGGAAGCCCGCAGTTGGCATAGGAAACGTACCCCGTACGTTCCAGCATGACGATCTCGGCGGTTTCGTCGAGCCTGCGGATGCGCGCCGCGGCGGTCGCCCCGCCGGCAACGCCCCCGATGATGATAACCTTCATATCATACTCCCGATTCGAATGAATTTCGTTTGAAAACTCCCGCAAAACAAAGTCCCGCGGGAGTTTTTTCAAATTTTATGACGCGAGCAGATCACGCCGGAGGGTCAGTGCGGCTCGCGGATAAGCCCCAGCCGATACGCTTCCAGAAGATCGGAAAGCTCATCGATCGTCTCCTGCATGCGATGCCCTTCGTCGGTATCGCGGATGGAGAGACGGTAATTGGTCTTCTGTACGACTTCCGTCACGGAGTGGATATCGCTCTCATTGCGGATCGCCTCCTCCGTCGAACGGAACGGCTCGTAGGCGACAAGTCGCATGCCGTAGGAGTTGCTGATGAGCGTGTAGCCCGCAATGCCCGTCTCCCGCTGATAGGGACGGGACATGCCGCCGTCGATCATGAGCAGCCGTCCGCCGCATTTGATGGGCGTCTCGCCGTTTTTGAGGTGCACGGGCATATGTCCGTTGATGATGTGCGCCGTAGGAGAATCGGGATCCAGCCCGAACTCCTTTAATATCGCAGAGATGACTTTGTTGTCGTTGAGATAGTTGTAATAGGAATTTTTCGCTTCGTAATAGCAGCTCGTATCCTTGACGAAATAGCGCTCGAACGTCGTCATGCGCTCTTTGCCGTACAGGGGAGAATTTTCGTTCGCCCACATGAACCACATGGTATCCTGTCCGAACGTCTTTTCTTCGCCCTCGGGAAGATAGTACCCCTTGCGCGCCCAGCTTTCCAGCTCTTCAAAGAGCGCCTTGCCGCTGTAAAACTTCTTGCCGACCTGCACTTTTTTAAAAGTCCCGTCCTCTTCAAGCGGAACACAGCCGTGGTAGAGCAGATTCCCGTTATAGGTGCGGTACATGCTCCCGCGGGTAAAGAGATAGGAGACGTGCCGCTGCAGTTTTTCGCTGTTGACAAACGCATAGCGGAGCTTCTTCATGACGAGCTCCTCTCCCGCCGAGAGCGCATACGGATCTTTGGGATCGATGGTCGGGAAATTCTTATCTTCCAGCGGATAGGCTTTCCCGTCGATGGTCACCGTACCCGCCTCGCGGTCGATCTTGTCGAGGAGCCGCCGCCCTTCCATCTTATACTCGGGATGGCGCGCGATGAGCTGCCCCTCAAGCTTGAATAAAATGATCGTGATCGCCTTATGGATCTTGCGGTCCATATCGGGATCATACGGTTCATAGCTCTGCGAGCCGTTGATCACAAAACAGTCGCAGGGATCGCCCGCGTAGGTATCGAGCGCAAACTTCGCGAGCGGCAGCAGGTTGATCCCGTAACCGTTTTCGATCGTGTTGAAATTGCCGTACTTCGCAGAAATGCGCACCACCGACGCGATGCAAGCAAGGCTCCCGCTCGCCGCACCCATCCAGCAAATATCGTGATTGCCCCACTGAAAATCGACGTTGTCAAATCCCAGAAGCGTATCCATGATGATATGCGCCCCGGGTCCGCGGTCAAAGAGATCGCCCAAAATATGGATACGGTCGACGGCAAGCCGCTGGATAACATTGCAGAACGCGATAACGAAGTGCCTTGCGCGCTTGGTGGAGATGATCGCGGAAATGATGCCGTTGTAATACGCCTCCTTATCCTCCACCTCCTCTTTCTCGCTGAGAAGCTCCTCGATGATATAGGCGTAGTCGCGCGGAAGCTCCTTCCGCACGCGGGAACGGGTATATTTGGAAGCAATGCGGCGGTTGACGCGCACAAGGCGGTAGATGGTCGTCTTGTACCAGTCGTCGAGATCCTCCTCCGTCGCCTCGATCTGCGCAAGTTTCTGCTCGGGATAGTAGATGAGGGTGGCGAGCGACTTCTTCTCCTTCATCGAGAGCGAGCCTTTGAATTCCTCTTCGATCTTCTTGCGGATGGAGCCGGACCCGTTTTTCAGGATATGCAAAAACGGTTCATACTCGCCGTGAATATCGGTGATGAAGTGCTCCGTTCCTTTGGGCAGATTGAGCGCGGAAGAAAGATTGATGATCTCCGTTGCCGCATCCGCAGCGGCAGGAAATTGTACGGACAACCGTTCCAAATAGCGTGTATCTTGCATATTTTCATTCCTCTTTATCCTTATTATAGCGCAAAATCGTACGGATTGCAATACGCCGACAAAAATTTTTTCGTTCTTTCGCGCAACAAGTTCGCAATTGCGAACTTTTTGCGCCAATTTAGACTCCGCAAAAGCACGCCCCGCAAAAAAGCACCGCCGAAGCGGTGCCCTCGTGATGGTGGAACGGTAGTAACGTAAAACGAATTTTATATAAAATAGCAAGGAGCAGGTTCGCCCGTGCGATAGTTGCAGCGTAAGTATTGATTTTCTATCTGAATGTTATTTGCAAATCAATTATTTCGCAATTAGGATATTGCTTTTTTAGCCATTCTGTTGCTTGCTGTTGAGCTTCGAATTGGCTTTGTGGTCTTTTTGAAGAAACACTTCCACAATAAGAACTACACA
>CALVLR010000061.1 GCA_944340685.1 uncultured Clostridia bacterium
CGCGCAAGGCGGCTACGGGCGAGTACATCGAGAAGATCGGCTTCTACGATCCCAAGTCCGAGCCTGTCACGCTCACCGTCGACGTGGAAAAGGCGAAGGAGTGGCTTGCAAAGGGTGTTCAGCCCACCGAAACTGTCCGCAGCCTTCTCATCCGCGCTGGCGCGATGGAAAAGCCTGCGAAGCTCTCGCCTTCCAAGACCAAGACGAAGAAAAAGAAGTGAGTTCACGAAATTCTTTTCGAACTGACGAAAAGAATTTCCGTGAGTTTGAGAGACAACCCATTGCACGGCGCGGAGCGCCTGACAATGTGTTTGTCTCACCCGCGCTTTCCCTTGGCGCGGTTGAGACGGTGGATTGTCGAAGGCAAGACGGAAGGGTTGTCTTGCCTCCCTCTTTGAGGGAGGTGAATGCGCAGTAAACCTGCGCAGACGGTGGGAGTTGGGGACGCGCCCTTTGAGCTGCGCCGTTTCCCGAACTCCCTCAGTCTCGCTATCTCTTGGCTCCCTCGACGAGGGAGCCAAGAGATAGTGGGACCTTGCTATAAAATGACGGGAAAAGCCGTCACTTGTTATGGCTTTTCCGCCTCAATTTGTGCGTAAAGCACTTTTGCGGAAAGGTGAGGCAATGCGAGGCTAACTGTTTCGAAAAATCGCATTGCCGAGGAAAACCAAATGCAGAGCCAAAGGCGAACATTGGGTTTTCCTAAAAGTCACGAAGATTTTTCGCGTCAGTTCGCGAAAAATCTGTGAACCTATATGAAGGAGGCAGATTATATGCTGGATCTTATCAAGTATATCGTAGAGCAGTTTGCAGAGGATAAGGCGAATATCCGTTACGAGGTCGAAGAGACGGACGAGACGATCAACGTCACCGTTCTTCTCTCCGATTCAGATATGGGCAAGGTCATCGGCAAGCAGGGCAAGATCGCCAAGGCGCTCCGCACCCTCGTGCGCGCCGCAACGCCCAAGGGCTCCAAAAAGTACAACGTCGAGATCAAGGAACGCTCGGCGGAGTAACTTAAGGCATGAAAAGCGCGCCGCGGACGGTCACGTCTGCGGCGCGCTTTTCGTATCCATATCCATAGTGCGGGCATGCCATGCAGCACATATGCCGCTTCGGACATGGGTGCCCGTCCGCATATGCCGTCTCGGACATGGGACGGGGGAAATCACATCAGACGCGCGGCGGGGCATATGCCCCGCCGCGCATTCAAATCTTTGCAAAAGAACGCCGCATATCATCATTGTAAAAAATATCCGCTGCGAAGGCAGCGGATATTGTAATTAGCCGATTATACGATATATGCGGGATCGGGTGCGGCGGCGTCGAGTTCCGCCTTCTTCTCCGCATAGCCGGGCTTGCCGAGGAGGGCGAAGGTCGCCTTCTTGCCCGCTTCCACGCCGGGCTGGTTGAAGGTATTGATGTTGAACATCGCGCCCGCGTAAGCCGTCTGCAATTCAAAGAGGAAGAGGAGCTGACCGAGCGTGAACTCGTTGACTTCGGGAAGGGTGATGGTGTAGTTGAGCCTGCCTGCCATCGTCAGCGCGTGCGCCGTCGCCTTGTTTTCCGCCTGGATAAGCTCTTCCATCGTGTGCCCGCCGAGGAAGGAGACGTCGGGGATGTTCTCGCAGCCGTGCGCGATGGGCGTCTTTTCCTTGTAGCTGCCCACCGAGAGGAAGGTGACGACCTTGTCGTAAGGTCCCTCGGTGTAGAGCTGGACCTGCGAGTGCTGGTCGGTCACGCCGAGCGCCTTGACGGGCGTCTGTCCTACGTTGCAGGGCTTGCCGTCGAGCGTCACGTTCTTGCCGAGCGACTCCGCCCAGAGCTGTGCGTACCAGTCGGAGACGTAGCGCAGATTGTCAGAATAGGGCATGAGCACGCCGATGTTCTTGCCGTCGTTCATTGCAATGTATTGCAGGGTCGCGCACAGGAGCGCGGGGTTCTTTTTGAGGTCTGCCGTCTTGCACAGCTTGTCCATATACGCCGCGCCCTTTAAAAGCGCCTTGATGTCGATGCCGAGCACCGCCGCGGGGAGAAGCCCCACGGGGCAGAGTTCGGAGAAGCGCCCGCCCACGCCGTCGGGAAGCACATAGCTCTTGACGCCGCCGAGCTCGTTGGAGATCTTCACAAGGTTGCCCTTTGCCGCGTCCGTGGTAAAGATGACGTGCTCTTTGACGTCCTCGCCCGCCTGTTTGAGAAGATCGGAGATGATGAGGTACTGCGCCATCGTCTCGCTCGTCGCGCCCGATTTGGAGATGACGTTGAAGCAAGTCTTTCTGACGTCGATGATATCGAGAAGTTCCTTCATGCGGACGGGATCGACGTTGTCTTCCACGAAGAAACGGGGACCGCGGCGCTTGGATTTGGGCAGGTCGTTGTAGTGCAGGTGGCAGAGCGCGTTGAATGCCATTGTGGGGCCGAGCGCCGAACCGCCGATGCCGAGCACGACGAAGTTATCGAACTTCTTGCGAACCTGTTTCGCCGTTTCCAGAATATCCGCAACGATCTCGTTCTGATTGTAGGGAAGCTCCGTCCAGCCCATAAAGAGCTCGTCTTTGCCGCGGTTTTCCGCAACATAGGCGTGCGCCGCCTTCGCGATCTTCTTGTGCGCTTCGAGCGTCTTTTCCGAAATGCCTTTGTCGCCGAGGTACTTGTCCGTCATGCTGGTGTAGTCCACCGTTACACGCATGGATTTGCGCATTTCTTCGGTCAATTTCATATCAGTTTCTTTTCCTCCGATTATCGATATTACATCTATTGTAACATAAACGCAGGGCAATATCAAGACCGAACGGAAATTTTTTTACGTTTTTTCGCAAAAAAACGCAGCAGAAGCGCGCGCAGATCGAGGAGCCTGAGCAGAGAGAAGAAGATGAGTTCCGCCGCTGCGATCACGAGCATCGAGAGCGCAAAGGCGGCAAAATAGCTCAGGTACCGCGCGAACAGCGCGTGCGCGGCAAGCCCGATCCCGATCGAGGGGAGCGTCGCGCCGGCAAGACGCAGGCAGTATTTTCCGATGTGCAGCGCTCCCGTTTTTTTGCGCAGCAGCAGAAGGGAGAGGAGCGCGGTGATGCACGAATCGCACGCCATTCCCGCAAGCAGCGCGCCGCCGCCGAGATACTTCGGAAGCAAGACCGTGCAAAGCAGCATGGCGGCGGATCCCGTGAGGAAGATCCCGAGCGTGTGTTTTTCACACCCCATGGAATTGAGCATGCTGGTAGAGATGAGCGTCAGACTCATGGGAATGAGCACAAGCGCGCACGCGGCGATCATCCCGCCGCTGCGGGCGTTGGAGTAGAGGAAAATCCCCACGTCTTCGCCGCAGACGATATAAAACGGAAGAAGCATACATGCGATGAGCAGGGCCGCCGAGAGCGCGCGTCCGGTGAGCGCGCTGACTTCGTTCGTCTTTCCCTTGTAAAATTTTTCGGAAAGTTCGGGAACAAGCACAAGCGCGATGGACCCGATAAACGCGCAGGGGATCGCCATCACGGGCTGTACCATTCCGTAAACGACGCCGTATTCGCTCATCGCCGCCGCCGAGGTGAAGCCTGCCGCCTGCATGCGCAGGGGAAAGAGGACGGAAATGAGCGAACTTAAAAGGGAAGAAGAGGTGCGCATCGTCGTCACAGGCAGGGAGGCGGCGACGAGGGGTTTGAGTTCGCCCTTCGGGGAGCGGAATTTTCCGCCGCGGAAAAAATAGTATCCGAGCGCCAGCGCAAAGGAAAACAGATAGGAAAGAAGCACGGCGAATGCCGCTCGGTTGACCTCGGCGAGCGTCGTCTGAACAAAGACCAGAAGGATCACGCCGACGCAGATGCGGAGCATCTCTTCGCACAGTTCCACCAGCGAGTAGGCGAGAAAGCGCTTATTTCCCCAGAAACTCCCGCGGATCACCGAGTAAGCCGAAGTAAAGACCAGCCCGGGGAGGAGGATATAGAAGAGGTCTGCGCAGCGCGGATCGGAAAAGACCTGCGAAAACTGTGCGCGCAGCAGAAAGAGAAGGATGGTCACGGGAATACTGCACGCGAGCGAAATGAGTACGGCGGCGCTCGTTGCGGCATGTTCGCGCGAACGCGCACCCTCTGCGCGGTGCTTGGAGATCGTGCGTGAAAGCGTTACGGGAAGTCCGCTCGACGAGATAGTGAGAAATACGGCGAACACCGTCAGCGCAACCTGATATACGCCCAGCCCCTCCGAGCCGAGCATGCGTGAAAGCAGAATGCGGTATAAAAATCCGAGGCAATGTTCCGCCGCGGAAAAGATCGTGACGAGCGCGGCGGTGCGGTACAAATTCATGTTGTATTGTATTCCGCACGAACGCTTTTTCATGCACCTTTTCAGCGGGAAATGCATACGATGGCGCGTGGAACTTTTTCTCATCCGCCCCGCGTACTATCGGGTCAAACACGGGCAGGATCTTGCGCTCATTGCCCGCACATTCGGCGTTACGGCGCGCGTGCTTGCCGCTGCAAACCGGCTCGCAGCGGAACCCCGCGAGGGGGAAGTGCTCTTTATCCCGCCTTCGGGCAATGTATATGTTGTGCAGGGCGGAGAATCGCGTGCGCTGCTCTGCGGCTCGTCGGAGCGTTTCCGCGAAAAAAACGCCACCTCTTTTCTGTACCCGAGTCAGGAAGTGATGCTGTAAAAGTTCAAGAAATTCTCTTTGAACGAACGAGAGAAAAAGTGTGAACATCATGTTCTCTTGTCGGCATAACATGGAATAGAACGCTATGTTCTTTTTACGGAGGTAACCAATGTCGTTTTTTTCCAATTTTTCTTCGGATCACTGCCCCGGGCCTATCACGGGCAATCCGTTGAACGGACTTTGCGAGAAGGTATGTATCCAGGCAGAGAAAATCTTTGACGCGGGCATTATCCAGACCCGTCTTGAAAACTATACGCTCGTACTGACAGACCTCACGCCCGAATGTCCTACATATCCGCTCACATTTGTGAGCGCCCGTTCGATCACCGGAACGGGGACCGTTTCCGACCTCAGCGTGGAACGCCAGCCGGATTCCTGCTGTGCGCGCGTACAGGCGAGAGTCACCATTCCCGTGGAGGTCGTATATACCGACGCATGCGGCAGAGAAGGAAAGGCGCTGAGCACGATCACGCTGAATGAAGATGTGCTCATGTATGTACCGTCTGCTTCCGTCATGCCGTTTTCGGTCACGGCGGTCGCGAGCTGCGTGGTGCCGGAGGGTGTATTCGACGATTCAAACAATTCGTTTACCGTCAGCGCCTGCGTGACCTGTATCCTGAAGGTGGCGATGCAGGTGGAGCTGCTCGTGCCTTCCTACGGCTATTGCGCCATCCCGCCCGCGCAGGAATATTCGCAGGAAGTCTGCTCGGGATTCTTTGAGCTGCCGCTCTACCCTCAGGGCAAGGGCTGCTGCAAAAAGTGACCGTTCCCGCGCGATCGGACGCGCCCGCCTCGACCGAGGCGGGCGGCAGTTTTTCGGTCGCTTTATGATAACCGGCGCGCCGCAAAGTTTTGCGGCGCGCCTTTTGGGCATAAATTTTATATAAGAATTTCCAAAAAATGTTGAATCATCTTTGATGTTGTGATACAATGGTGAAGATTTCTTACAAAGGGGAAACAACATGACAAAAAGGCTGAAAACGGCGGTCATAGCTGTATTGAGCGCACTTATGCTTATATGCCTTTCCGTCGGCGCATGGATTTGGGTAAATACCGTGCGTGCAAATGCGGAAACGGCCCAAGCACAGAGCGTTTCATACGATACGGTCGCCGTACACGACCCGTCCATTGTGGTCGCTTATGAAGATGCGGCCGGAAATACCTATCCGACTGCAGAATCCGCGGGGGGGGG
>CALVLR010000062.1 GCA_944340685.1 uncultured Clostridia bacterium
AGCCAAGTGGTAAGGCAAGGGTCTGCAAAACCCTGACTCCCCGGTTCAAATCCGGGTGGCGCCTCCAAGAAGAAACGGTTTGCGGGGTTTCGCTCGCTGACCGTTTTTTTACTTTCTCGCCGAAAAAACGGTGTATTGTTGCAAAGGCAGAACATTTCGCAGAGCACGGCAAAAAAAGGAGTTATACGGATGACATATTTCGATCGTTCCGCACAGGAAGCGGCTTCTTCTCTCGGGACAGATATGCAAAAAGGGCTTTCCGAGGCGGAGGCGGAGCGCCGCCTTGCGGAATACGGCGAAAACAAACTGGAAGAAAAGAAGAAAAAGCCGCTCATTGTGCGTTTTTTGGAGCAGTTCAAGGACGCGATGATCATCATCCTGCTCATTGCGGCGGTCATCTCCTTCGGCGTGGCGTGCTATCAGGTGTTCGGCACGGGGGAAGGCGATCCCATCGAATTTGTGGAACCCATTCTCATCGTCTTTATCGTCATTCTCAATGCGGTGATGGGGCTGGTGCAGGAGAGCAAGGCGGAAAAGGCGCTCGAGGCGCTGAAAAACATGTCCGCGCCGCACGCCAAGGTGCTTCGGGACGGGAAAGAGGAGATCATCGCGGCGAGCGAACTTGTGCCGGGCGATATTATCTTTCTGGAAGCGGGAGATTTCGTCCCCGCAGACGCGCGTCTTCTGGAGAGCGTCAACTTAAAGTCCGAGGAATCGGCGCTCACGGGCGAGAGCGTCCCCGCCGAAAAGAACGCGCAGGCGGAAATTGCATCGGACGCGCCGCTCGGCGACAGGGCAAACATGGTCGTCTCGGGCTGTTCCGTCACTTACGGCGCTGGTAAAGCCGTGGTTACGGGCACGGGGATGCAGACGGAGATGGGGAAGATCGCGAACCTTCTCGCGGGCGAGAAGGAGACGCGCACCCCCCTTCAGCAGAAGCTCGCCAAGCTCGGGACGTATCTCGGCATTGCGGC
Source organism: uncultured Clostridia bacterium (assembly GCA_944340685.1). GTDB lineage: Bacteria > Bacillota > Clostridia > Christensenellales > Borkfalkiaceae > Gallimonas. Next base: position 975 of record CALVLR010000062.1, read on the forward strand.
GGTGCTCGCCTGCGTCGTCGTGTTCATCGTCGGCGCATGTATGCAGCTCGATTGGCTCGACCTCTTCATGACGGCGGTCTCGCTCGCCGTATCGGCGATCCCCGAGGGACTGCCCGCAGTGGTGACGATCGTGCTCTCGATCGGCGTGACGCGGATGGTGAAAAAGAACGCGATCATCAAGCGGCTGCCCGCGGTGGAGACGTTAGGGTCTGCGTCCGTCATCTGCTCGGACAAGACGGGCACGCTGACGCAGAACAGAATGACGCTGGTCAGGACGTATCTGGACGGGGGAGAAGTGACGGCGCTGGATGCGGCGAACGTCTCGCCCGAGGTGCGCAGGCTGCTGGAATGGGGCACCTTGTGCTGCGACGGGTCCGTGACGGTAGAAGACGGGAAGGAAGTGCACATCGGGGATCCGACGGAGACGGCGATCGTGCTTGCGGCATACAGGGCGGGCAGCACGAAAGAGGCGCTGAACGAGGAATACCCGCGGATCGCGGAGCTGCCGTTTGATTCGGACAGAAAGCTGATGACGAGCGTGAACAGGATCGACGGGAAGCTGGTGGCGATCGTAAAGGGCGCGTTCGACGTGATGGCGACGCGGTGCGTGGCAGGCGACATCGAGGCGGCGCGGGAAGCGAACGACGCGATGAGCGCGGACGCGCTGCGCGTTCTGGCGGTCGGATATAAGTACATCGAAGAGGTCTCTGCGGAGCCGACGAGCGAGGAGCTGGAAAACGGGCTAACGTTCATGGGTTTGGTGGGGATGATCGACCCTCCTCGGCCGGAGGCAAAGGCGGCGGTGGAAGTATGCCGCAAAGCGGGGATCAAGCCTGTGATGATCACGGGCGACCATGTGGTGACGGCGTCGGCGATCGCAAAGGAGCTGGGGATCCTGCTCGAAGGGGACAAGGCGATCACGGGAGCTCAGCTCGACGCAATGAGCGACGAGGAGCTGGATAAAGAGGTGGAGAACATCTCCGTCTATGCGCGCGTGTCGCCGGAAAACAAGATCCGCATTGTAAAGGCATGGCAGAAGAAGGGGCAGGTGGTGTCGATGACGGGCGACGGCGTGAACGACGCGCCCGCGTTGAAGGCGGCGGACATCGGCTGCGCGATGGGGATCACGGGAACGGACGTGGCGAAGGGCGCGGCGGATATGACGCTGACGGACGACAATTTCGCGACGATCGTAGACGCAGTCAAAGAGGGCAGAGGCATCTACTCCAACATCAAGAAGGTAGTGGGCTTCCTGCTCGGCACCAACATTGCAGAAATCATTGTGGTGCTGCTTGCCATGTGTATCTGGCATGTTTCACCGTTCATCTCCATTCAGCTTCTGTGGATCAATCTGGTGACCGACTCCCTGCCCGCCATCGCGCTGGGCATGGAAAAGCTTGACCCGGATGTGATGACGCACAAGCCGCGTTCGAAAACCGAGAGCCTGTTTGCGCATCGCTACGGGCTTCAGATCATCTTGCAGGGCGTGATGTTTGCCGCGCTTTCGCTCGCGAGCTATTGCGTCGGACGGTATGCGCTCGGATTGCAGGGCGCCGAAGCGGAGATCGCGGGGAGCACGCTCGCATTCTTTACGTTGGTTTATTCCAAGCTGCTTCACGCGTACAACATGCGCTCGGGACACTCGCTTCTCAAGATCGGGCCGTTCTCCAATAAGGTGCTCAATATCGTCACCTGCATCACGGCGGCGCTTGCGGCATTCGTGCTCTTTACGCCCGGGGTCGTTACGGTGTTCGGCATGATGTACCTGCCCTGGCAGGGGTATCTGATCGGCGCAGCGCTCTCGTTCGTTCCCATTGCGGTCATGGAGAGCGTAAAGCTTTTTTGCAGGCCGTTTTAAGATCCGGCGTTACCGCTTTGTCGGCGGAAGGAAATAAATCGCAAGGAAATTCGTGGAGGAGATTGTTTTGGACTATCACAGCAGACCAGCCGAGGAGGTCGTAAAAGAGCTCGGCACAGACGTCAAACAGGGTCTGACGGCCGAGCGCGTTGCCGGACTGCAGGCGCAGTTCGGCCCGAATAAGCTGGAAGAAAAGAAGAAAAAGCCGCTTATCGTGCGTTTTTTGGAGCAGTTCAAGGATGTCATGATCATCATCCTGCTCATTGCGGCGTGCGTATCGTTCGGCGTTATCTGTTACGAGGTGTTTGGCACCGGCGAGGGCGAGGCACTTGAATTCGTGGAACCTGCGCTCATCGTGTTCATCGTCATTCTCAACGCGGTGATGGGGCTGGTGCAGGAGAGCAAGGCGGAAAAGGCGCTCGAGGCGCTGAAAAATATGTCCGCGCCGCATGCGAGAGTGCTCCGCGACGGAAAGGAGCAGATCATCGCGGCGAGCGAACTTGTGCCGGGCGATATTATCTTTCTGGAAGCGGGAGATTTCGTCCCCGCGGACGCGCGCCTTCTGGAGAGCGTCAACTTAAAGTCCGAGGAATCGGCGCTCACGGGCGAGAGCGTCCCCGCCGAGAAGGATGCGCGCGAAGCCGTTGCGGAGAACGCGCCCATCGGCGACAGGACCAACATGGTGTTTTCGGGCTGTTCCGTTACCTACGGCACGGCGACGGCGGTCGTTACGGGCACGGGGATGCAGACGGAAATGGGGAAGATCGCGAACCTTCTCGCGGGCGAGAAAGAGACGCGCACCCCCCTTCAGCAGAAGCTCGCGCAGCTCGGCAAGTACCTCGGCATCGTCGCGCTTGCGGCGTGCGTCGTTATCTTTATCATCGGCGCGTGCATGCCGAATGCGGATTGGCTGGAGATCTTCATGACGGCGGTCTCGCTCGCCGTATCGGCGATCCCCGAGGGACTGCCCGCAGTGGTGACGATCGTGCTCTCGATCGGCGTGACGCGGATGGTGAAAAAGAACGCGATCATCAAGCGGC
>CALVLR010000063.1 GCA_944340685.1 uncultured Clostridia bacterium
CCCGAGACCGACGACGGGGCACCCATGTCCGAGGAAGAGGGGGACAGCTCCCCCGCAGAAGAGGATGCGGACGGGGAATAACTTCCGAAAAGACAAAACTGCAATATGCCTGTGCGCCCGCGGCTTCCGCCGCGGGAGCGTTTTGCAAAAAGAGCTTTTGCGGGGAAATTGGCGGGAATAACATGGCAGATCCGCCAAAAATGTCGTGGACAAAACTTCTCTTTCATGCTATCATCGTGGCAGGCTCAAAAAAGGAGATAAACTATGAAACTTTCGTTGCGGATCGCGATTTTCGGTATTATGCTGATGCTGGTCGGCGTCGGACTGATCAGTGCGTCGACCATCGGAAACAGTTTGGGAGAGGTGGGAAGCGTTGGGTTTGTCTTATTATTTGTCGGCGCGCTGATCGTTTTGATCGGGATTTTTTTCCCCGACTCTCGCGAGAAGGCGGATCCGCCTCCAAAATCCAAAGACGACGATCCCGAGCAAAAATCCTGATCAGGCCTATGTGTTCGCGGCGGAAGCCGCGGGCGCATTCGTGCAGGTATGATTTGTGCCGTTGGCGCAAAATTCAGAGTTGCGCATTGCGCTCTGTGCAACGTGAAGCGCCGCCGCGTGCCATGCACGCGGCGGCGTGATATTTTGTACCGAAGGCGCAGAATTGCCGACGGGTCGTCGGCGTGCGCGGCACGGAGGGTCAGATCTCTACAAAATGCCGTTTCCCGCAGTCCGGAACGGTGATATGCGTGAATCCGATGGCGCGGAGCGCCGAGACGACGGTCTCCCGCTTTTCGCAGATGCGCTCCGTGCTGTGCGCGTCCGAAGCATACGAGACGAGCCTCCCGCCGAGGGCAAAGTAGCGCCGGAGCACGTCGGCGTTCGGGATAAAATCGCCCGCGCCGCGCCCCGAAGAATTGACCTCGAGGATCTTATCGCGCGCGACGACTCCGCATAAGATCTCGTCGAAGAGGGCAGCAAAGTCGTCATAGCGGAGAATGGGGTCGGGATAGGGGGCGTTGCGCGCGACGTAGCCGATGTGCCCCACAATGTCGTAGGCGTAGGGTGCGTCCAGACTCTCCCGCACGCGGCGCAGATAGCTCCCGTATGCCTCCCGTTTGGTTTTTCCTGCAAAGTGTTCGCCGTACCATACATCTACGCCGTCCACCGTGTGCACGCTGTTCACGACGAAGTCGGGAGAATAGCGCCGTATCAAGTCCACGTACATGGCGTGGGCGCGCGGATTGGGCGTGAATCCGAACTCGCCTCCGACGAGAAAGCGGGTACCATGTCCGCGTCCGGCCTGCAGGGCGCGCGCGCAGGCAAAGTATGCCGCCGCGTCGGTCATGGCGACCTCCTTCCCCTCGCAGAGCACGCCGTCTGTGAGATAGTCGTAGTCGAAGTGTTCGGAAACGCCGTAGTAAGAGACGCCGAGCGCTTCGGCGCGGGCAAGCATGTCCGCAAGCGGCGAAACGCCGTCGGGCGAAAAGGTGCTGTGCGTGTGTACGTCGGTGATCATGCCCCCATTATAGCACGTTTTTTCTTCGAGCGCAAGTCTCAGAGGAAGCGCCGCGCGGTAATAAAGTATCTGATGCGCGTGGCAGACATCTGTTCAATGACCGCATGGTCGCTCGCCGTGTGCAGGATATAGTTGTCGCCGAGGTACAGTGCAACGTGCCCGATGCGCTCCACGCCCGTCTTGTTGTATCGCTGCGCATTGGTGTAAAACAAGAGGTCTCCGCGCTGAATATCCTTCCATTCCACGGGCGTACCCTGCTTTACCTGCGTGCGGGTCGTCACATCGAGCAGAATGCCGGCGCCCTTGTAGAAGATATACTGCATGAGCGAGGAGCAGTCGAACGCGTTTGTCGTGAAGTTTTTGAGGAAATTGCCCTTGCCGTCGTGCAGGCGCACCGCCCCGTACACATAGGGTACGCCCAGAAGTTTCAGCCCTTCGTCGATGACCCGCTCCACCGCATCGCTGCCCTTTTTCAGCGTGGCGACTGAGGTATACGCCGCTTTCGCGCTCACATAAGCGACGCCGCCGCGGTACCGCGTCTCGTACCAGTCGCCCGTCTTTCCCGCGAGGTGCAGCATATCGCCGCTGTCCGCCTGCCCGAGCGAGGTGTACGAAGTGCCTGCGCCCTTGCGGATGTTCAGCCCGTTGGTATTCACCAGCACATATTCCGCGTGCAGGCTGACGGCGGGAGCATCCGGCTCGGGTGCCGGCTCGGGGGCTTCGGGCATTTCGTCCGTGCCGTCCCCGCCCGAGGGCGCGCCGTCCTCTTCGCCTGCGTCTTCTTCTCCGTCTTCCGAGACCTCCGGAGCTTCGTCCGGCGTCTCGGGCGTTTCGGGAAACAGTTCTTCTTCGGGAAAGACGATCCCCGCGTCGCCGCTTCCGTCGGCGTCAGTACCGCACGCCGCCAAGACGGGCAGTGCACCAAAGAGGAGCGCAAGGGAACAGGCGGCTGCCGCAAAAAATTTCTTTTTCATGTCGAGTACCTTCCTTTGTGAAATTCTCGGGCGTATTGTAACAGCAGGCGCGGTGCAAATGCAAGAAAATCATACAGGTGGCATGTTGGAATGAGAGGAAAATTCAGGGATTGACGTCTGCGCCGCGGTGTGGTATAATTGGCATGAAAAAACCGCCGCAAAGCGGCGGAAAAGGAGTGCGGGTATGCTTTTTAAGAGCTTTGACGGCAAGGAGATCTTTGTACACACATGGGAAGACGCGCGCTCCCCGCGCGGCGTGGTGCAGATCGTGCACGGCATGACGGAGCACGCCGCCCGTTACGACGCATTCGCGCGGTTTTTGAACGAGCGCGGCTTTGTCGTCGCGGCGGACGATCACCGCGGGCACGGCAGAACGGACGGCGATACGCTCGGCTGGTGCAAGGGGGATATGTTCGCCGATACCGTGCGCGACGAGGCGGCGATCACCGATCATCTCTCGGAAAAATACGAGGGGCTTCCCTGTTTTATTTTCGGGTTTTCCTACGGCTCCTTTCTTACGCAGAGCTATATTTCGCAGTACGGCGGGAAGATCGCGGGCGCGGTCATCGGCGGAAGCAGCTACAAGAAAGATTTCGAGGTATATCTCGGCTCCGTTGTGGCGGCGCTCGGGAAGGCGTTTTGCGGGGAGAAGAAGCCTGCCCGCTTCATCGAAAAGCTCTCTTTCGGCGCATATGCCAAAAAATTCGACGATGGCGAATGGCTGAGCGCCGACGCGGAGAATAACGCGCGCTATCACGCAGATCCCCTGTGCGGATTCACCTGCTCGCACAAATTTTACGCCGATTTTTTCCGCGGACTCAAACGGCTGTATACGAAACAGTATATCGCGGGGCTTCCGAAGACGCTGCCCGTGCTGTTGGTGTCCGGCGCGGAAGATCCCGTCGGCAACATGAGCAAGGGCGTAAAAAAACTCTATCGTTTCTACACGGAAAAAGCGGGCATGCAAAACGTTGCGCTCAGGCTCTTCGGGGGTTCCCGCCATGAGTTTTTGAACGAGGCGGACGGCCGCGAAGAAAAGTGGAACGCCTTGCTCGGATTTTTTGAGGAAAACTGCAAATAAAGGATAAAACGCGCGCAAAACGCGCCGCGCCTTCGGATTTTGAGGGCAAAGACAGCCGCCCCGCGCAGTCTGCACGGGGCGGCGTTGCAGTTTTTAAAGTCAGTTCACGACCTTGGGGTCGAAATTGAGTGTGTACTTTTCCGCGCCGCGGTCGTCGGGGAAGAGCGTCGCGCCCGAAACGACGGGGAGCGTGAGCGGGTTGACGAGCGCGTCCGCCGTGAGGTTGGTCACTGCGGCGCGGAGATAGGGGAAGATGGTCTCCGTCGCGTTGATCGCGAAAATGCGCTTATCTTCGTCGCTCTCCATATTCTGCACTTCGAACACGCCCACAAAGCGGACGAGCAGGTTGAAGGGCTTGGGGGACTCTTCCGTGCTCTCGATCTTGCATTCCAGAACAACGATGTTGATCTTGGGATTTTCCGTGACGTGGCGGATCTGGCGCGAGAAGAGCGGCTTGATCTCGAATTTGGTGTCGGGCGTTGCCTTTACAGGGTTGACTTTGAACGAGAGTTCGTCCGCAGTCAGAGCTTTCAAAGAATATTCGATCATTTTTCTACCTCTTGGAATCGTTCTGCCCTCTATTGTATCACGCGGGGCGGGAAATGTCAATGCCCTTTGTGTCCGAATTTATGCGGGCGCGTGTCGGCGCAGTGAAAAAAGCGTCGAATGCCGTCGGATCGCGGCGCGCGGCGTCTATTTTTCATCCGAACGGCCGAGGAGGTAGTCGAGCGAAACCTGAAAGTAATCGGCAAGCAGTTCCAAGATCTCAAACGAAGGGATCTGACCGAGTTTGTACCACTTCGAGATGCAGCTTTTGTCGAAATGGCAGTCTTTCGCAACCTTGTAAAAGGAAATATCCGCCTCCGCGCGCAGCGATTCAAGCCGCTCATGGAAGCTCTCCGGACGGGCAGCGGGCGTGAACGCGTCGTTATCCGACCGCCCCAGAAGATAGGCGAGCGGCACGCAGAAATAATCCGCCATACGCGCAAGGACAACGGGCTTCGGCAGGATCCCGTAATTGAACGCGCCTGCGAACGACCGGTAATCTACCCCCATTTCCTTGACGATCTGCGTCCGCTTCAACTCTCTTTCTTCGACGAGATCATGCAGTCTGTTCTGAAATTCGACGCAAACAGACATAACTTCTCCTTTTTCGACAAAATAAGTCGCTTCTGCCGGTCGCAGGATCCTTTACGCGGGCAGTGCAAGTATGGTATACTGTAAGGGAGCAATACAAACCCGATCAAAAGCGGAATCATAAACATTTTTAATATGAGCGTGAGCTTACAGCCAACTATACTCTCATTTTTGACCAAATAGTTGAGCGTACGCGTATGCTCCATTATGCAAAGGAGAAAAATGCGATGGAAGAAGAGAGAGTGATCCGACTTACAAGAGAAAAATGCCGCCGTCTGGCACAGCTTGTTTTTCTGGGGAATTATGTTGTAAACGGTTGGCGGGCGCCGCGCGAAGAGCTGGAAGAATACGACCTGCTTGCAGAGGAGATCTGCCGCGCGGAGTACGCCTTTTCGACGGGGATCGCCGCAGAAGACGCCGAAGAGAATGAGATCGCCGATGTCCGCGACCGCCTCGGCTGCGAGACGGAGGCGTACCTTGCGGTGTTCGAGGCGGACGTTCTGCGCTGCGGTGCGGGTGGGGCGGAAAAATCCTGAAAAAGGCGGCGGAAAGCGGGGCAAAACGCTTGCATTTTTCGGCGGACGGCATATAATATCATGCAGTCGCGGAGAGACCCGCGGCAGGCAGGCATTTTATGAAAGATCTCACGAAGGGGAGTCCGTTCAAACTCATTTTATTTTTCGCGCTTCCCGTGTTCATCGGCTGCGTTTTTCAGCAGCTGTATAATATGGCGGATACCATCATCGTCGGCAATACGGTCGGTGCGGCGGCGTTTACGGGCGTCGGCCTTACGGGGCCAGTTACCTTCCTGGTCCTCGGCTTCGTCAACGGGCTTACGGCGGGATTCTCCGTCAGGGTCGCGCAGGCGTTCGGCGCGAATGACGAGGCGCGCATGCGCCGTGCGGTGGGCATGAGTTATCTGCTGTGTATTGCCGTCTCGGTCGTCGTTACGGCGGTTGCGGTCCCGCTCACAGCGCCCCTGCTTCATCTGATGCAGACGCCCGCCGCCTATTACGACTATGCGTACTGGTACCTGCTCGTCATCTTCTGCGGGATCGGCGCGACGGTCTTTTATAACATCGTGGCGGGGCTTTTGCGCGCCGTCGGCGATTCGCGCACGCCGCTCGTCTTTCTCGTCCTTGCCGCGGTCCTGAACGTGGGGCTGGATTTTGCGTTTATCGTCGGTTTCCGGTGGCATTACTGCGGCGCGGCGATCGCCACCGTGCTCTCGCAGCTCATTTCGGGCGCGGCGTGCCTTGTCTATGCGCTCTGCCGCTATCCCGCGCTCCGTCCCAAGCGGTCGGATTTCAGATGGGATACCCGCCTCGCGATGGGGCATTTCGCCGTCGGACTGCCCATGGCGTTGCAGTTCTCCATTACCGCCATCGGCTGCATCGTCCAGCAGACCGCGCTCAACGGGCTGGACGCCTCCTATCCCGGGGCGGTCACGGCGTACACCGCCGCGTCGAAGATCGATAACATCGCCAATCAGGCGTTCGCCGCACTAGGAACGGCGTTCGCCACCT
>CALVLR010000064.1 GCA_944340685.1 uncultured Clostridia bacterium
TCTTCCCCAACAGCCACAAGTCGCACGAGGTGCTGCATACAACCTACAAAGAGGACAAGAGAATTTAAGCGCACGGGGCGGGATAATTCCCGCCCCGTATTTTTACGACTCAGAGCGCCGCGCCCGAACAGAGTTCGGGCGCGGCGCATCCGATTTTGTTACAGCAGGCGGCGGGGCGCTTTTTTTGCGCCCCGCCGCTCCCGTTCATTTGGTAAGATCAAAGCTCATCTCCGTCATACGGGCGATCTCTGCGTCGGGAATGCTCCCGTCGAGAATGAGCGAACTCCGCAGTGTCTTGCGGAGAACGGTGATCCTGACTTTGTTCATATTCCCTCTCCTTTACAACGGATATTGCCTGCGCGGTCGTCCTCGCGGCAAATTGGAGTTATGACCTGCGCCCTTGGCGCTAAGTTCCCGGTTCGGTTTGAGAAAGATCTGTGAGAAGCCTTCTCACCCGATCGTCTCCTTCATCTTTGCAACGGCGTCGCTGCGGGAGGAAACGCCGAGTTTGACGTAGATCGCAGAAATATAATTGCGGGAAGTCCCGTCCGTCAGTTTGAGCGCGCTTGCGATCTGTTTGTTGGTGAATCCTTCGTAGATCATGAGCGCGATCTCCACCTCTCGGTCGGAGAGAGAGAATGCGCGCTTCAAGCGGATCTCGCGGTCGGTAGAGACCATCTTTGCGGCGTCGGCAATGCGGCGGGCGATCTTGGCGGGCAGAATGGTATCGCCGGCATAGGCGTTCCTGATCGCGTCGATGAGCGCCGCGGAAGACGTATCCTTCAGGAGATACCCGCTCGCCCCGTTGTTGATCGCGTTGAGAATATAGTCGCTGTCGTCAAATGTCGTCAGAATGAGCACCTTGACTTCCGGATGGCGGCGCTTGACCTCCTGCGTGGCGATAACGCCGTTCATATTGGGCATGCGGATATCCATCAGGATCACATCCGATTTGTATTTTTCAAGCATCTCCAGCGCTTCAAACCCGTCCGCCGCGATCCCTACGACTTCGATCTCGGAACAGGAAGAAAGCACGCTCCGGATCCCGTCTGCAAGAATGGATTGATCGTCCGCAAGAAGCACCCGTATTTTTTTCGCCGTATCCATAGCCGTTACCCCTTTTTATCGTTTTTTACGCTGTCTGCGGGCAGCGTAATGTGAATTTCAAATCCTTCGCCCTCCTCGGTTTCGAAGCGGACGCTTCCCCCCAGCGCCTCTGCGCGGGCACTCATGCCGCGCAGGCCAAATCCCTCTTTGAGCTGCGTGACCGCCATTCCTTTGCCGTTATCCGAGAGAAGAAAGAAGATCTTATCCCCCTCCCGTTTGAGTTCGAAATAGAACGCCGTGGCGTTCCCGTGCCGAAGCCCGTTGGAGATGCCCTCTTTGAGCGTATTGCGGATGAACCGGCTCTTGGCATCGCAGAGGCTGATCTCATCGATATCCGAACGGATCACGATCCCTGTTCCGTCCGTCGATTCGTGGATGATCTCGAGAAGCGTCTCTTTCAGCGTCAGCTGTTCCGTTCCGCCGGAGAGCAGGTGTACGCTCTCGCGCAGTTCTTCGAGCGCATTCTTTGCCTGGATATTGGCGGCGCAGATCCTCCGCTTTGCCTCTTCAGGATCGGAACCGATCGCAAGTTTTGCCGCCTCCGTCTGCATGATGATGGTCGTAATGGAATGTCCGGCAGTATCGTGAATATCCTTCGCGATGCGCTGCCGCTCTTCGAGTACCGTGACTTCCTGCAGGTGTTCATAGGCAACGCGGAGCTTTTCGTTGCTTTCGTCCAGCTCCTTGTAGGCGTCGCGGAGGCTCTCGTTGCTCTGTCGCAGTTCGCCGAGCGCGGAAGCAAGCTCTTTGTTTTTCCGATAGATCTGAATGGCGAAATTAAAGACGAAGAAATGCAGCGCCATCAGCAGCAGATCATTGAACGCCCCCGTGATCAGTCCGGCAAGATTGACGGAATCCCCGTTCAGAACGCCTGAGACCGCGCGGGCGATCAGGAAAATGACGATGCTCGCCGCACCCATTGCGATGCTTCCGCTGATCCGCTCCTGCCCGAGATAAAACTCCGAGAGAATGACGATATACAGCGTGGAAATGAGCTGTCCGTCGGTAAAGATCGTGAGCACAACGAGGCAGAGCGTATCGAGCACATAGCAGGTGATCTTCTGCGGAAACGTCTTGAGCACCCAGATCTTGATGGCGTTCTCTGCCAGAAGTACGAACAGAACGGGCAGATAGGCATGCCACGCCCTGACCTGTCCGAACATCGGCTCGAAGCGCCAGTTATCGACGGCAAGCAAAATCCCTATAAAAACGAGCAGAAAAAAGATGACGCCGTTGCCGATGCGGACGATCGTCTCGATATCGAACTGATAGCGTTCGCCCCTGTTTTTCATGGATACAACTTGCCTCCGATGAGATGCGCAACATCAAAATTGCGCCTGATCTCTTCCATGCGGCCGACGAGAAAGTAACTGTACGTTCCGTCTGTGCCGACAATGATATGATCGAACAGCCGCACGTTGTTCATGGAACAAAGAACTTGCAGCTGCGCCGTGAACTTATCGTCCGCGTCGGACGGAAACGCCCGCGAATACGGATGATTGTGCGCCGCCACAAGCCCCGCAGGACGTTGCAGCGCAAGAAACCGGCTGATCTCCTCCGGCTCCAACGCCGCCCTGTCCGCCGTGCCAGCGGCAAACCGACGGCTGGAACGGATACGTTCATTCGCGTCGATACAGTAGATCTCGATCACTTCGCGGTCAAGCGGCGAAAGCCGCGCCATGACGTAATCGGAAAATGTACGCACATTGAATATCTTGGGCAGTTCCTCCCGCTTTTTGCCCATGCGCTCGTATAAAACGGCAATACATTTCAGATAGGCGGCCGTCTCCATGCCGACGCCGTTGACGGTGCAAAGTTCTTCCATGCTTGCTTTGAGAACGCCTTCCAGCGAGGAAAACGCATTGAGCAGCTCATGCGCGATGGGATTGGTGTTCTTTCTCGGTACAGCGTTGAAGAGCAGGATCTCCAGCAGTTCATGGTCCTGCAATCCGTCCGCCTGTTCCAGGCGTTTGAGCATACGCTGTCTGTGTCCCTCGTGCATAGTCTGTCCTCTGTCGTCTCATATGTTATTGTAACATATTTTTATGATATTTGCACGAAAAATCGCGCCCTATCCGCCTATTTTTTGTAAAAAACGCAACTTTTTACGCGCAGCGGCACCCGTTTTTATGAGAAATATTTGACAAATTGCGCAACCCTGTGGTAAAATACTGTATGAAAAATTTTGGAGAAGCTGTATGACTCAACTTTTGAAGCAAACCGTGGAAAGTATCTCCGAGAGTATTCGATTCGATTCCTCTCTCACACCCCCGCTCGCGGACATGCCCTTCGGGAAGGGTGCCGCAGACTGCCTGAAACATTTTCTCGATACGGCAAATGCCCTCGGCTTCGAGACGCATAATTATGAGAATTATGCCGGCGAAGTCATCTTTGGCACAGGCGAACCTTTTGCCGTACTTGCGCATCTCGACGTGGTCCCCGCAGGCAGCGGCTGGTCGCGCGATCCCTTCGGCGGCGAAGTAGAGGACGGAAAAATATGGGGCCGCGGCGCCATGGACGACAAAGGCCCCGCATTCTGCGCCCTGTATGCCATGAAGGCGCTCAAAGACGAAGGCTTTCTTCCCCGCAAAACGATCAAACTTATTGTCGGCTGTAACGAAGAAAACGGCTGGGCATGTATTGAGCACTACAAAAAGGCGGCTGCCATGCCCGAGGTCGGCTTTTCGCCCGACGGCGGATTCCCCGTCATTTATGCGGAAAAAGGCATTCTGCACGTCCGCCTGCACTTTCCCGTGTCGGACGCGCCCTTTACCTTCTTCGAGGGCGGCGAAAGCTACAATATGGTGTGCGACCGATGCGAAGCCACGCCGCGCACGCTCGGGCTGACCCGCGCGCGGGCGATGGGCTTCGAGATCCGCCGCAAAAAGCTGATCGCGCACGGAAAATCGGCGCATGCCTCCACGCCGGAGCTGGGCGTAAACGCCATTGAGCCGATGCTCGCCTATTTTGAGGACAAGAGCGCAGATGTAAAACGCGTTCTGGACTGCGTATTCCGCGATCAGTACGGGCTGAAAACGCTCGCAGACGAGACGGGCAGCCTTACGCTCTCTCCCGACCTGATCAAATTCCGCCGCGGCGAACTGCAAGTCGTATGCGACATCCGCTATCCCGCCACGCTCCCCCTCTCGGCAGTTACCGAAAAACTTTCGCAGATGGGGGTCAAATATGAGACGCTCCGCCATCAGGCGCCCCTCATGCAGGATAAGAACGGCACGCTGGTGCGGGAGCTTTTGGCGGCGTACGAAGCTTATACGAGCGAAAAAGCGCAGCCGGTCGCCATTGGCGGCGGCACCTATGCCCGTGCGCTCAAATGCGGCGTGGCGTTCGGCCCCGAGATGGAGGGCGACGATCCCGTCGTCCATCAGGCAAACGAGTACATTACGCTCGAGCGGGTCGAGATGCTCCTGCATATTTACGCCGACGCGCTGAAACGTCTGACGAAGTAACGAGCGCTGAAAACCCGAGATATGGCAAAATCGTGCCCGCCCCACTGCCAAAAGGCAGCGGGGCGGGTTTTTGCGTGATGTCCATTACGCCCCCGACCAAGGGAGATCGGTGAAGGGATTTGTCTTCACCTTTTTGCAGAACAGGCGGAAGTCTTTCTTATTGAGATTATCTACAACGGGTGTACGGAACACGAGCCACACCGTGACGAGCGTGGTCACCGCCGCGATCAATAGCGGCACCCCGAACGTGAACAGCCACGCCTGCCAGCTGATCGTAAATGGGTTTGGCAGTCCAACGCTGTAATAGCGAAGAAACTCCTCTACTTCTGCCGCAAAAGTTAGTAATCTGCCATTCATGTATGACAAAAAACCCAATTCTACGCATAGCGCGCCTAAGGAACACATAAGACAGAACAGCAGAATCGGCACGCCGATCGTCAAAATCATCTGCCACTTGCTTGCGCCCATGGACTGCATAATACCAACACCCCTGCGCTTGCCCATAACGGTACTGAAACACAGATACATTAAAAGCACCGCCGCAAAAATGCCCAGATATGGGATCATTTGAAAGTAAATCGACGTTTCCCTATATACGCGGCTCAATACCCCTGTCACCAACAATCCGCTCGATCCTATATGCGGTTGTTTATAGACAACGTGCGGGGAGTCATCAACTTGATACCAATATTCTCCATAAGAAATATCTTTCTGCCAATCGACCAAATAGTCTATGATCTCTTCCAGATACGGACTATCATGTGTAGCGATAACCTGTCCACGAATATTCCCTTTTCTGCTCTCCCAATAATCCCAACTAAGGATCAGCCCAAGGTGCGGCGGCGTCGCATAGAGCATTGAAAGCACACCAATCCCGCCAAGATCCTCTCGCCACTCCATATTCTTCGTTAAAAACTGTTCCTTTTCCAAATCGGTGTGTACCACGCCGACGATCGTCGCGTCCATCAACGCGGAATTATCATCTGTCAGCGTGATCGTCTTTCCGATGATATCCGCTTCGCTGTTGATCTCGTACAGATTGCCGCTCCGATCTTTATAGCCGTAGCACAAAAAACTATTGTACATCCACTGCGGAATGGCGACCTCATTTTTCTGTTCGGGGAGCTTCCCCACAAGCTCATACCCGAACTCTTCGAGCGCACTTTCACCGCTGTATATGGTGTGCATACGAAAAAAACCTGAATAGATTGCCTGATTTGCCGCGCTTGCAACGTAATCCAAACCGTCAGGACAGAAAGCATATGGAGCAAACAATTCTTGCCCGCTATATTCTCCGAACATTCTTGCCCCGTCCCCGCCGAAATGATCGCCGAGCCGATATGCTCCAACTTCTTGTTCCGGATACGGTGTGGAACCAATGTAGCTTTGAACAGAATACGCATATCCGCAGCCAATCTCGCGGAATCTGTCAAGGTCGTCATCCCCAATCGTGTAAACGACCAAAGCCGGCCAGTCTGAACTTGTTCCGATATTAAAATATTTATCTTGCCAATGATCGCGTAAAATCTCTTTTTCCCATTCAGTCGTATCGTAATTCCATGTAAAAATGCATAAACCCGCTATGCCAAATACAATGATTGCCGTAAGAAGGCTTGCAATGATACGAACGGGATTGCGCAGGAGCATTCTGAACCCATATTTCAAGCGCAGTTTCATAGCCACTCCTTAAAAAGAATATTCCGCGCCGCACGCGCGGCGCGGAATATATGCTGATCAATGTTTATCAAATCAATACGAATCGATATACCAAGCAACACCGCCCGTATTGGTATCTGAACACGACCACTCACTTGCGGTAAACGCCCAAGGTGATTTAATGGAAAGCACCCCATTGGAGTAAGTATAATTAAAGGCTACTTTCTTTTCGTTCCCATAATTTTGCCTTGTATCAACCTCAACCCCATCGGATGTACCACTCGTCGTGTTTAAAGAAATCAAAAAATCATAACACTCTCCCTGATAAGCAAACGACACATAAACAGAGATTGCATTTGAAGGGACTGTGATCGGAATCTCCTGATTCACAGTTACATTCCCGCTCACATAACGCCCTGTAATTCTATGATTATTATACGTTTGGTCAATAGCATAAGGCGAAATAAATTTTGCTTCCGAATCATAGACGTTCCCGCTGACTTTCGTCCGTGCGCCCACCCAAAAGTAATGCGGTCCCACGGTATTGCTTCCAATGATAGGGAATCCGACCTCAGTATAGGTGTTGCCCTCTACCTGTTTTACCGTGTGGTTTATATTTGTGTTATCGCCGAATCGAATCCACGTTAAATTCTGGTTGGTCTCCGTCATATCGCCTTTGTAAGTGCGTTTTACGGCAGCAAAGGCAGGCGTTGCAGAAATCGTCGGCTGATCGACGATATAGTTACTCATTGGCTGAACGGTGGGCGTCGCCGCGGCGGAGGCGGGAGCGGCTGCAAACGGAATGCCGACGAGCAAAAGCACAAACGCACATACCGTTGCAAACAGAGCAACAAACTTCTTTTTGGTCAGAATATTTTTCATATCCTTTCCCTCCTCATGTTAATTTTGAATGTAAGACTTGTACAAATCTTACTTTCATTATACCGTAAAGGAGAAATTTGTCTATACCCAAAAGTTAACATTTGAAAAATTTTTTGTACCAATTTTGTTACATTGCAAAATTTTATGTAACCATTTGGATACATTTGCTCCAATTCCATGT
>CALVLR010000065.1 GCA_944340685.1 uncultured Clostridia bacterium
CCCCCGATGAATTTGTCAATCCCTTTCAGAAAAATTCTTACATAATTTCGAAATGTTTTTTCAAATCCTTTCAACAGCGGACAAATTCGCTTCGTCTGCGCAAAATTATTTTCAGAATCACATTATAAAAAGAGCGCCCGAAGGCGCTCCGTGTGTTGACGTAGAAGATTTCGCTTGTCTGCGAGAGGATTCAACCCCAAAGGGATCCCCGCGGCAAAGCTTCGCATTGCCTTTCTGCTTTCTGCTCTTCCCTGCCGACCACGCAGGCAATGCTCGCGCGACCTCCGGAGAATACCGGACTTCTCTTACCTCTTCTCTGCGCCATGCAAAAAGGGAGCACTGTTGTGCTCCCTTCCGCTGGCGCAGAGAAGAGGATTCGAACCTCCGGACGAGTCACCCCCGTCACACGATTTCCAATCGTGCTCCTTAAACCACTCAGACATCTCTGCAAAAGGCAAGAGTTATTCTACAACAAATCTGCCGAAAAAGCAACTGCTTTTCGTGCAATTTTGCAAAATTTCCGATTGGATCGGAGAAAATTTTCCCACTGTCCCTCTCCCACTTGCACTCCGCACGGGAACATGATACAATAGAACCATGCAGCAGTACAGCGTCAGCGAATATTCCGTCCCCCACCGCGGGAGGATCGTCACAGGAAGGCTGTTTCTTCCCGAATCACAAAACAGACTCCCGCTTGTTATCTTCAGTCATGGCTATAACGGCTCGCAAACTGACTTTGCAAACGCAGCAAAGCTGCTCGCGGGACATGAAATTGCCGCCTTCTGCCTTGATTTTTGCGGCGGCTCCGTCCATGCGCAGCGCTCTCTCAAAACAACAGATATGACGCTTTTTACCGAAGCGGAAGATCTTGAAGCAGCGCTCGATGCATTCCACGCCCACAAAGCCATTGACGCCGATCGCATCTTCCTCTTTGGCGGCAGCCAGGGCGGCATGGTGACCGCGATCGTCGCCGCGCGCCGCGTGCGCGACGTAAAGGGCGTCGTACTCCTCTATCCCGCCCTCTGCATTGCCGATAACTGGCGGGAAAAGTTCCCGAAGGAGGAAGATATTCCCGACGAAGCGGAGCTATGGGGCATGAAGCTGGGGCGGGCATTCTTCGAGAGCATCCGGACACTCGACCCCTTCTCTTTGATCGGGGACTACTCCCGCGACGTTCTCATTCTGCACGGAAAAGATGACGACGTCGTCCCCCTCTCGTACAGCGAACGCGCGCAAAAAATTTATCCGCATGCCGAACTCATCGTTTTTCCGCAAGAAGGACACGGCTTTTCGCCCGAAGGAGACCGCATCGTCGCCCGTCTTCTTCTCGGATTCGTACAAGCCCGCATATAATCCATAGTAAGAAAACCGCCGCGCGCCCGCATTCCTGCGGGCGCGCGGCTTATCATCATCGAAATCTTATTTCTTTTTGAACAGATTGATGAACGCGCGGAGCGAGAACGGCATATTGGCATTTTTGGGCAGCGCAAGCCCCACCGAACGTGAGGGCATGGCAGGCGTGACATTCAGCTCGAACAGTTCCCCTGCTTCAAGGCGGCGCAGCGCATACTCGCGCGGAATGCAGCCGATCCCCATCCCTTCCGTGACAAGCTTTTTCATAAAGCCCCAGCTGTCGACCTCGACGGCGGGCTGGAAGTGCACGCCGAGGCTCTCTGCATAATGGTCGACCGCCGCCCGCGCAATGGTATGCGGCTCGAGAAGCAGCAGCGGATAGTTTTGCAGATCCCACACGGAAAGCTCCCTGCCTTTCAGCTCCGCAAATGCCTCTCCCGCGACAAATACGTCGTTGAGGAGCGCCACGGACTCCGTAAGGCGGATCCCCTCGTCCGGTTCGATGGGAAGATTGAGAAAGCCTACGTCGCAGCGGTCGGTTTTCAGGCAGTCGATGATCTTGGGCGAGACATCGGAAATCAGATCGATCTTTACCTGCGGATACAGTTTATGATATTCGACGATCTTATCCGCAAGCACGTACTGAAAGATCGTTTCGGACGCACCGATGCGCAGCGTACCCGTGGCGCTCTGTTTGAGTTCGGAAAGGCGGTCTTCCACGCCGCCGAGAAGCTGCAGCGCCTTTTCCACATCGGCAAAGACAAGTTCTCCGCCCTGCGCGGAGAGTTCCATGCCCTTGTGCATGCGGTTGAACAGCGGCGTACCGAGCTGCGTTTCCAGCTGCTTGATCGCCTGCGAGACGGCGGGCTGCGAAATATACAGTTCTTCCGCCGCTTTCGTGAGACTGCCGCACCGCGCGACCGTGTAGAATACTCTGTAAAGTTCCAGATTTACCATGTGAATTCACTCTCCCTGTTTCTTCCGTGTTTCATATATTGTATTCCGCCGCCCTGCGCAAAGATCACTTCCCGACGCAGAATTTATCGAAAATTTCCGTAACGATCGCCTCGCTTGCCGTCTCGCCCGAGAGCGTGCCGAGCGTCTCCCATGCACGGCGGATATCTTCCGCGTACAGTTCGGGCGGAAGCCCTTCTTCCGCGGCATTCCTCGCCGCGCGCACCGCGTCGAGCGCGGCCTGCGCCGCACGGTAATGCCGCTCCGAGAGCAGAAAGGCGCCGTCGTTTTCGCGGCCGAAACCCTTTTCATAGAGCAGCTGCCTGAGCGCGTCCAGCCCCTCGCCCGTATGCGAAGAAAGGACGACGTCGCAGTCTCCGCGCCGCGAAAGATCGCTCTTGGCACCCACCGTGATCACGGGGATCCCTTCGGGAAACACGGGGCTGTCCCCGTCCTCTTTGAGCCAGACGATCACGTCTGCCCCCTTGATCGCCTCCCGCGCGCGCCGCACGCCCTCCCGCTCGACGGCGTCCGCGCTCTCGCGCAGCCCCGCAGTATCCGTCAGGCGGAAATTGACGCCCCCGATCTCCAATGTGCCCTCCACCACGTCGCGCGTGGTGCCCGCAACGTCGGAGACGATCGCACGATCGTAGCCCAGCAGCGCGTTGAAGAGAGAACTTTTGCCTGCGTTCGGATTTCCGACGAGCGCCACCGAAACGCCGGCTTTGATCTTCCGCCCCGCGGCATACTGCGAAAGCAGCGCCGCAAGCTCGGCTTCCGCATCGGAAAGAACGCCGACGATCTCTTTGCGGGAAGACGCGTTCAGATCCTCTTCCGGATAATCGAGATCCGCGTCCACTTCGGCAAGGCAGTGTTTGAGTTTGTTTTGCAGCTGCGTCCCCAGCCGCGTGAGCTTTTCGTTATAGAGCAGGTACCCCGCGCGGACCTGTGCCTCGGAAGAGGCGGCGATCATCTCCCCGACGCCCTCCGCCGCCGAAAGAGAAAGTTTTCCGTTCAGGTATGCGCGCTTGGTAAACTCTCCTCGTTCGGCGAGCCGTGCGCCGAGCGCCAGCGTGCGCCTGAGGATCCCGCGCGCGATCTCCGTTCCGCCGTGGCAGTGAAATTCCACCACGTCTTCTCCGGTAAACGAACGGGGCGCCCGAAAATAGACGCACATTCCGAAATCACGGAAAGAGCCGGCGTCGATCTCCCCCGCATACATGCGGTTCGGCTCAAAATCGCCCTTGCGGGAAAACATTTTTTTTGCGACGGAAAGCGCATCCCGTCCGCTCATGCGCACAACGGCAATGCCGCCTGCGCCGACCGCCGTGGCGATCGCAGAGATCAGATCGTCCATACTCCTCCATAAGCGCAGATTGTTGCGAACAGAAATTTTTATTCTCTCGTATAATCAGCGGTTATATTATATCATGCCGACGCAGCCTTGTAAAACGTTTTTTGACGGCAATCAAAAAAATTTGCGCCTCTTTGCAAAATGCCTGCAAAGAGACGCGTCGCCTTTTCGGTAAATTCAGAAATCGGGGAACGGATCGTCGTTCGAAGTGCCGGAAGAAGCGCCGGAAGCGCCGTTGGAACCGTTCGAGGAACCTTCCCCGCTTCCGCCGTCTCCGAACTCGGAGAATGGCTCGTCGTCGGGAGCATTTGACTGCCCCTCCGCGCCGTAGTTCCCGCCGTAATCTCCGCCGTAATTCCCATAGCCGCCCTGCCCGTACATCTGTTGCTGCTGACGGGCATATTCCTGCATGCGCTGGCGCATCCACGCGTCGTAGTCCACGGGCGCATTGTTCCGCACGGCAAAAATGACGAATCCGCGCAGAGGAAGGATCGCGCAGAGGAAGGTCATCAGGAAGGGCCCGCGCGCATAATACTTGCAGAAGAAGGCATAGAACAGAATGCACATAAAGAAGATCAGGGCAAGGTAGACGAAATACCCGAGGATCCCGCAGACCGTATCCGCAGTGACCATCCACGCTTTATCGTAAACACGGCCAGGGTCAAACTGCGCGTACTGCGTGCCGTCGGAAGCCGGTGAAACGACGTAATACGCAGGGTTCATGAGCGCAAACCAGATGACGAGCGTAAACACGTTGAACGCGACGTATACGATCTCTGCGATCATGGTGTACAGCCCCGCGCGCTTCATCTTCTGATTGAAGATGCGCGTTTCGCCCGCAAGCTTGCCCGCGTAATAGGTATTGAGGAAGGGAACAAAGCCCATCCATCTGTTTTTCAGCCCTACGCGCTTTGCCATGACCATCATACCGAGCCCGCCCATGATCAGGCAGATCAGGTACAATCCTGCGGCTACATACAGGCTGATCGTCTGAATGTTGATATAGGAGTCGATGAGCGCTTCCAGCGTTTCGAATTCGGTCTGACCGAAAAACTGCATCACGATCTGCGGAATGATCATCCAATCAAAAAATTCCATGCATTATCTCCTTATTCGCCCTCAAAGAGCGGAACGTCATATTCCACCCGTTCGAGCGTAAGTCCCTTTGCGGGCATTGTTTTATACAGCAGCGACCTGTCCCCCGTGCCAAGCGCCGCCGTTACGTCCTCTTCGGCAGCCCTTCCCGTGCCGAGCGCGTACAGCTCGCCCGCAAGGATGCGGACCATATTATAGAGGAAACCGTTTCCCGTGACCCGAACCTCGTACATGGTCCCCCCGTATTCCGTCCGCGACGAAACAGTGAGCTCGTAGATCGTGCGCACGGTCGTCTTTGCGGAAGATCCCGTGGCGCGGAAGGCGGCAAAGTCGTGTTCGCCTACAAACAGCGGACAAGCCCCCCGCATTTTTCCAAGATCGGGCGTTCCCTCCACGCGTACGGAGAAGCGTTCCAGAAGCGGAAGCATGCACGCCGCTGCATAGAAGCGATAGCAGTACGTTTTTCGCCGCGCGCCGCGCGTGCAGTCAAACCCGACCGGCGCAGGCGCACTGCGGAGAACTTTGAGATCGTCCGGCAAAAGGCGGTTGAACGCCTCGCGAAGCTTGTGCGGCGGGATCGTTGTTTCCCCGTCGAAATGGCACACCTGCCCCGCTGCGTGCACGCCTGCGTCCGTCCTGCCGCTGAATGAGACCAAGGTCTCCCGCCCGAGCACTTTTCGGGCGGCGGCTTCCAGAACGGACTGCACCGTGCGCCCCTCTTTCTGGCGCTGAGAACCGAGAAAATGCGTGCCGTCGTAACTGATGAGAAGAACGTATCTTGCCATATCCCCTCTCGATCAATACGGCGCAGGCAGATAGACGCGCATGAGCACCACGCCCGTAATGAGCGCCGCGCCCACAAGGAAGGCGACCAGATCGCGCCAGCCGAAGCGGAGTTTTTTATATTTGGTGCGCTGATGGCTGCCCGAATAGCAGCGGGCGTCCATCGCCTCGCCCAACTCGTCCGCACGGCGGAACGCCGAAAGCAGGAGCGGCACGAGGATCGGCACCATCGCCCTGATGCGCTTGAAAAGATTCCCGCTCTCAAAATCCGCACCGCGCGCCTTCTGCGCATTCTTGATGCGCTCCGTTTCGTCCATCAGGACGGGGATAAAGCGCAGCGCGATGCTCATGATGAGCGCTAAGGCGTGTACGGGGAACCTGATCCATTTGAGCGGGGTCAGAAGGCTCTCCACGCCGTCCGTCAGAGAAACAGGCGTCGTCGTATAAGTCAGCAGCGAGGAACAGATCACGAGGAGCGCGAGCCTGAGCGCCAGAAATGCCGAAAAGATCAACCCCTCTTTTGTGATCGCGATCACCCACCACTGCGCATATACCGTTTCACCGTTATAAAACAGAATATTCAGCGCCGCGGTAAAAATAACAAGAAACACCACGCCTTTGACCGCGCGCAAAACTTTTCCGAGCGGAATGCGCGAAAAGAGCACGATGAGAACGAGAACGCCCGCGCATACCGCCAGCCCGTAGAAGTTGCTCGCAAGGAAGATCGCAACGATGTAGGCGATGAGAAACAGCAGTTTCAGGCGGGGATCGAGGCGGTGAACAAAGGAATCAACGGGATAGTACTGCCCGAAGGAAACGTCTTTCATGCGCCGCCTCCTTCCCGCGCGCGCGCCGACCACAGCGCAAGCACTTTTTCAATAAAATCCTCCGTCGTAAAGTCGCAGTCGATCTCCACCCCGCGCTTTGCAAGCGCCGCGGCAAGTTTTGCCGTGAGCGGAACGTCCAGCCCGAGCGAGGTCAGCTCGTCCGCACGGCGGAACAGCTCGCGGGGCGGCAAAACCATGACGACGCGCCCCTCCGAAAATACGGCTGCCTTGGTGCAGTTTTCGCTGATCTCGTCCATATCGTGCGAGACGACGACGATCGTCTTGCACCATTCGCGGTGGAGCTTGTGCAAAAGCTCCATGATCTCTTTTTTGCCGAGCGGATCGAGCCCTGCGGCGGGTTCATCGAGGACAAGCACTTCGGGACGGGTGACAATGACGCCCGCGATGGCGACGCGCCGCTTTTGCCCGCCCGAAAGGTCGAAGGGAGACTTGTCCTTCATCTCTTCCCAGTCAAGCCCGACGACTTCAAGCGCAGCTCTGACCGCGCTGTCGAGCTGCTCTTCCGTAAGCTTTTCTTCCGAGAAGTTTTTCAGGCCGAAAGCAACGTCGTCGCGCACGGTCTCCGCAAAGAGCTGATATTCGGGATACTGAAAGACCATGCCAACAGACTTCCTCAACGCGCGGAAATCCGTCTTTTTGTCTGTAAGGTCAAACTCTCCCACCCTGAGCACCGTCTCGGGCGGCGGGATCTGCCCCTTTTTGGGTTTTTTCTTCTTGTAGCGTTTGAGTGAGGACGGCAGGCGCAGAAGTCCGTTCAGGTGCTGTACAAAGGTAGACTTACCGCTGCCCGTATGCCCGATGATGCCGAAAAACTCTCCCTCTTCGATCGTGAGAGAGACATCTTTGAGCGCCGCGGTCGCAAAGGGCGATTTGGGGTTGTATACATAGGAGAGATGCTCGGCGACTATACGCATTTTGCGATCTCCTCCGCCAGTGCGTCGGCGTCCAAGGTGTTCCCGATGGGCATGCCCGCCTCTTTCAGGCGGTTACAGATGACCCCGATGCGCGGAAGCGCCAGGTTATATGTGATAAGTTCCTCCTGCCGCCCGAAGATCTCTTCGGGTTTGCCCTGCATGACGATCTCGCCGCGGTTCATCACGACGGCGCGGTCGGCGAGCATTGCCTCTTCCATAAAGTGCGTGATGAGAACGACCGTGATCCCCTCCTCTTTGTTGAGGCGGGTGACGACGTCGACGATCTCTCTTCTTCCGCGCGGGTCGAGCATGGCGGTCGATTCGTCGAGAATGACGGCGCGGGGCTTTAACGCCAGTACGCCTGCAATGGCGACGCGCTGTTTCTGCCCGCCCGAAAGGCGCGCGACGGTGGCGCCGCGAAAATTCTCCATGCCCACCGCGTGAAGAGCAAAATCGATGCGTTTGCCGATCTCTTCGCGGGGCAGTCCCACGTTCTCTGCCCCGAACGCCACATCGTCCTCCACAATGGTGGCGACCGTCTGGTTGTCGGGGTTCTGAAAGACGACGCCCACGTTCCTGCGCGCGTCGAAGAGCGTTTTATCGGAAAGCGTCACGCCGAACACACGCACCGCGCCCGCGTCGGGAATGAGCAGCCCGTTGGCAAGGCGGGCGAGCGTACTTTTGCCGCTGCCGTTGTGCCCGAGAATGGCGACGAACTCTCCCTCTTCCACGGAAAAATTGAGTTTTTCGATGACGAACGGGCTCTCATCCTCATAGCGGAACGAGACGTTCTCAAACTCGATGGCTTTCATGCATATATCCCCGAAACGATTCCCATCGTTCTCTCAACCAAAAAAATACGATCCAACTTCCATATTATAGCAAATCTGCCGTTCATTTACAATGAAAACGCCGTGATAATTTTGAAAAACTCGTTTTTTACACGAAATTTTATTTCTTGAAAAACATCGGTGAAAAACTGCAGCCCTGCTACTACCGCGTTCCGGCAGCTACGCCCGCAGGGCGAACGGAAGAAACTGCGTAACGAACGTACCCCCGCTCTCCTTTCGGATGCGGGATTTTTTTGTGATTGAGTGAATTTTTTCACGGAGGGGGGTTGACTTGTCCACGAAAAACAATTATAATAAAGATGTGCGTGCAAAACGCTCATTTTTGCGCGTACAGATTCTGTTATTCATTAAAAATTTATGCGCAAGGAGGGTTTCCCTCCGCCCGCGCCCAACATTTGCGCATACTTGCGCTTACGCGGAAAAGTGAGGCAATGCGCGGCTGAATTGTTGCGAAAAGCGCATTGCCGAGAAAAACAGGCGGTCGGCCGAAGGCGTACCCGCGGGTTTTTTTAGAACTCACGGAAATTCTTTTTGTCAGTTCAAAAAGAATTTCGTGAACATAAATCAAAGTTTTTTGGAGGTTTTTCGATGACCAAGATGACGATTGACGGCAATACCGCCGCGTCGCACGTCGCTTA
>CALVLR010000066.1 GCA_944340685.1 uncultured Clostridia bacterium
TCGATCTCCGTCTCAATGAACTCTACAGTCTGCTGCGGCGCGCGCCCGACGAACTTCTTCGCGTCGAGAATATCGTCGAGGCGATCCCAAACGGGACGGAACATCCCATCCTTTTTAATGCGGTCAAGAAGATCATTCTCGCCGCCCTCGACCTTGACATTGCGCCCCGCCTCCATGGAGATCACGCGGATACGCTCATGCAGCTCCTGACGGTTGCCGCCTGCCTTCACGCACTCCATCATGATGTTCTCCGTCGCCATGAAAGGCAGTTCCGCCGCGATGTGTTTTGCAATGACCTTCTCATAGACGACAAGATTTTCCGCAACGTTGAGGTAGATGTTCAGGATCGCGTCCACCGTCAAAAACGCCTGCGCGAGTACGATGCGGCGGTTCGCCGAATCGTCGAGCGTGCGTTCGAACCACTGCGTGGACGCCGTGACGGCAGTATTCATGGGCAGCGAGATCATATAGCGCGCCAAAGACCCCATGCGCTCGGAGCGCATCGGGTTGCGCTTGTACGCCATGGCGGACGAACCGATCTGACTCTTTTCGAACGGCTCTTCGATTTCCTTCATGTTCTGCAAAATGCGGATATCGTTGGAGAATTTATAGGCGCTCTGCGCAATCTGCGAAAGCACGCACAGAACGTTATAATCGAATTTTCTCGGGTATGTCTGCCCCGTTACGCCGTAAACTTTATCCCAGCCGAGTTTTTTCACGACGCGGCGCTCCAACTCCTTCACGCGCTCCGTATCGCCGTCGAAGAGTTCCAAAAAGCTCGCCTGCGTGCCCGTCGTCCCCTTCACGCCGCGCAGACGGAAGTGCGCATAGAGATTTTCGACGTTTTCATAGTCGAGCATGAGATCCTGCAGCCAAAGCGTAGCGCGCTTACCCACCGTGGTGAGCTGCGCAGGCTGCAAATGGGTAAAGCCGAGCGTCGGAACGTCCTTGTATATGAGCGCGAAATTTTTGAGCTTTTCCATCACGTTCACGAGTTTGCGCGTGATAATATCGAGCGCGTCGCGCATGATCATGACCTCGGAATTGCAGTCAACAAAACAGCTCGTCGCGCCGAGGTGGATGATGGGCGCCGCCTTGGGCGCGGCGTCGCCGAACGTCTTTACATGCGCCATCACGTCGTGCCGCACCTGGCGTTCGTATTCCTCCGCTCTTTCGTAGTCGATATCTTCGGCGTGCGCCTTCATCTCGTCGACCTGCTCCTGCGTGACGGGCAGTCCAAGCTCCATTTCCGACTCCGCAAGCGCGATCCAGAGCTTTCTCCAAAGGCGGAAGCGCTTTTCGTCGCCGAAGTTCTCCTGCATTTCGCGGCTTGCATAGCGGGTATTCAAGGGATTTTCGTAGATCGATTTATCAGCCATAACTTTGTTTTTCCTCATCTCTCGTTGATTTTATCCGGTTCCGGATATTCCGCGCCAAAGGTTTCCGCCGTGACCTTCTTCATCTTCTGCGCCTTCAGCGGTTTATCGCGGAAATCGGTGGGTACGGAAGCGATCGCATCCACGGCGTCCATTCCCTCGACGACCTTGCCGAATGCCGCATACTGTCCGTCGAGATAATCCGCATCGGCGTGCATGACAAAGAACTGCGACCCCGCAGAATCGGGCACCTGCGTGCGCGCCATCGAAAGTACGCCGCGCGTATGCTTCAAGTCATTCTTCACGCCGTTTGCGGAAAACTCCCCCTTGATACAGTATCCGGGGCCGCCGACACCGATCCCCTTGGGGTCTCCCCCCTGGATCATGAATCCTGCGATCACACGGTGAAAGATCACGCCGTCGTAGAATCCCTTTTTTACGAGCGACAGGAAATTGTTCACGGTGTTGGGTGCGGTTTCGGGGTAAAGCTCTGCCTTGAAGGTTTTCCCGTCCTCCATTTCGAACGTCACGATAGGATTTTGTGCCATGATATTACTCCTCGTACTTTTCAATTTTTGTTCCCGCCTCTTCAAAGAGCTTCAGCGAGAATTCGTCGGGATACCCCTCTTTGTACACCACGCGGGAAATGCCCGCATTGATGATCATTTTGGCGCAGATGACGCAGGGTTGATGCGTACAATACAGCGTTGCTCCCTGGATATTGATCCCGTAACGCGCCGCCTGTATGATGGCGTTCTGCTCGGCATGCACACCGTAGCAAAGTTCCGCGCGCGTGCCGCTGGGGATATTCAGCTTTTCCCGAAGGCATTCGCCCCGTTCGATGCAGGAAGCGATCCCCGCCGGCGCGCCGTTATAACCCGTCGTCATCACACGCTTGTCCCGCACGATGACCGCGCCGACTTTTCTCCTGAAACAGCTCGACCAGCTCCCGACCTGCACGGTGAGCTCCATAAACCGTTTATCCCATTTCTCCATAAAATACCTCCACGCCATTTGATATTATACACATTTTTGAAAGAGCTGTCAATGAATGCCCGAAAAAACAGGAACGCACCCCGCAATTTTTCCTAAAAATTTCCAAAAAAGCTGTTTGATTCCCCTCTCCATGCGTTTATAATAAGTACGTTAGAAAAATATAACGTTTTTCGGAGGTAAATATGAACATCAAACCCTTGTTCGATAAAGTGGTCGTAGAAGCGGTCACGGTCGAAGAAAAAACCAAGAGCGGATTTATTCTTCCCTCTTCCGCACAGGAAAAACCGCAGACCTGCGTTGTTGTTGCGGTCGGTCCCGGCGGCGTTGTGGACGGCAAGGAAGTCACGATGCAGGTAAAAGTCGGCGATAAGGTGCTCTGCTCCAAGTATGCGGGAACCGACTTCAAAGTAGACGGAAAAGAGTTTACCATCATCAAGCAGAGCGATATTCTCGCGATCGTCGAGTAACCAAAAGTCAATGAAATTGTCAAAATATAAGGAGTGATTATTATGGCGAAACAGATCAAATACGGAGATGAGGCAAGAAAGGCGCTCGAAACGGGCGTGAATGTACTTGCCGATACTGTCAAAATTACGCTCGGTCCCAAGGGAAGAAACGTCGTGCTCGATAAAAAATACGGCGCTCCCCTCATCACCAACGACGGCGTGACGATCGCAAAAGAGATCGAACTTCCCGATCCTTTCGAAAATATGGGCGCTCAGCTCGTAAAAGAAGTTTCCACCAAGACGAACGACGTTGCGGGCGACGGCACCACCACCGCTGTGCTTCTGGCGCAGGCGATCATCCGCGAAGGCCTCAAAAACCTTGCCGCAGGCGCAAATCCCATCATTCTGAGAAAGGGTATCGAAAAAGCCGTTGACGCAGCAGTCGCGCAGATCAAATCCATCTCCAAGACGGTGGACGGAAAGAAGGCGATCTCGCAGGTCGCTTCCATCTCGGCAGGCGACGAGACCGTCGGCGAACTCATTGCAAACGCAATGGAGATCGTCGGAAAAGACGGCGTTATCACGGTCGAGGAAGGCAAGTCCATGACGACGGAACTCACCACCGTGGAGGGCATGCAGTTTGACCGCGGCTACGCTTCCGCCTACATGGTGACCAACACCGATAAAATGGAAGCCGTCCTTGATTCCCCCTATATCCTGATCACCGATAAGAAGATCTCCAATCTGCAGGAGATCCTGCCCATCGTCGAGCCGCTCGCACAGCAGGGCGCCCGCCTTCTGATCATCGCAGAGGACGTGGAGGGCGACGCGCTTGCAGCACTCATCGTCAACAAACTCAAAGGCGTGTTCAACTGCGTTGCGGTCAAGGCGCCCGGGTTCGGCGACAGAAGAAAGGCAATGCTCGAAGATATTGCAGTTCTTACGGGCGGTACGGTCATCTCTTCCGATCTCGGCTATGAGTTCAAGGATGTTACGATGGATATGCTCGGCAGAGCAAATCAGGTGAAGGTCGATAAAGACAACACCACCATCATCGACGGCGCAGGCGATAAAGAGGCCATCAAGGCGCGCGTCGCTTCCATCAAGGCACAGATCGAAGTCACCACCTCCGATTATGACAGAGAAAAACTTCAGGAACGCCTTGCAAAGCTCGCGGGCGGCGTAGCGGTCATCAACGTCGGTGCGGCGACCGAAGTCGAGATGAAGGAGAAGAAACTCCGCATCGACGACGCGCTCGCAGCGACCCGCGCGGCGGTCGAGGAAGGCTATGTCCCGGGCGGCGGCAGCGCGCTCCTCTCCTGCGTACCCGTTCTGCAGAAGCTCGTCGAAAAACTTTCCGGCGACGAGAAGACGGGCGCGGCGATCATCCTCAAAGCGTGCGAAGAGCCTGTCCGTCAGATCGCAAAGAACGCGGGCGTAGACGGCTCGGTCGTCGTCGACAAGATCCTCTCCAAAAAGACGGCAAACTATGGATTCGACGCCCTCAAGAATGTTTACGCCGATATGGTGGAGAGCGGCATCATCGATCCCACGAAGGTCACCCGCTCCGTTCTTCAGAATGCGGCTTCCGTCGCTTCGACGCTCCTGACGACGGAGTCCATCGTCACCGATATTCCTACCCCTCCCGCTCCCGCGGCTCCCGCAGGCGGCGATATGGGCGGAATGTACTAAAAAATCTAACATCTGCAGAGGACCTGCCCGCGGGC
>CALVLR010000067.1 GCA_944340685.1 uncultured Clostridia bacterium
AGCCGCAATATCTTGCCGTGGCGTTCGATCTGCACGCGCCCACCTTCCGCCACAAAATGTATTCGGAATATAAGGGTACGCGAAAGCCCATGCCGGAAGATCTTGCAGTGCAGGTCCCCGTATTGAAAGACCTCCTTCGCAAAATGAAAATCTGCATCGTTGAAAAAGAGGGATACGAGGCAGACGATCTGATCGGAACGCTCTCGTTGAAATTCGGTGGCGTTGCGTCTCTGATTTATACGGGTGACCGCGATTCCTATCAGCTGATTTCCGATCATGTGAGCGTATGCTTTACCAAGCGCGGCGTGAGCGATCTTGAACGCCTGACAGCGGAGAATTTTTCTGAGCATGAGGGCATCGAGCCGTGGCAGGTCGTGGAGCTGAAAGCATTGATGGGTGACAGCTCGGATAATATTCCCGGGGTAAAAGGCGTAGGCCCGAAAAGCGCGCTCGCGCTGCTTCAGGCATACGGCGATCTCAATGGGGTCTATGCGCATCTCGGCGAATGCACGCCGTCTCTGCGCAGGAAGCTGGAAGAACACGAAGGGGAAGCGCGGCTCTCCCGCACGCTTGCAACGATCGATACCCATGTTCCGATTGAAATATCGCTCACAGACTGCGTGCTGCGGACGCCTTTTCCCGAATCGGCGCGCGAGGCATTTGCAAAGCTGGAATTTCGTTCTCTCGTCGGCAGCGCGTACTTTTCCGAAAAACAGTCTGCGGCCGCCGAATGCCATACCGTCGCGGCGGACGAACTTCCGTCAGTCATCGCACAGGTACAGAAAGCTTCGGAATTCGGACTCTGTTTTGAAACGGAGGGAATGCAACTTGCATTGGAAGATAAAGAATTTCTTTTTCCGCTCCGTTCAAACTTCTTGGAGCCGGGATTCTTTCTCGAAGAATTAAAACCGCTTTTCGAGGCACTCTTCCAGAAGGATAAATGTGCTGTTTTTTCTGATTATAAATCGGTTGCGCACCAAATGGACGCGATCGGCGTTCCGATTTCCTGCCGCGTGGAAGATGTTACTTTGCTGCGCTATCTGATCGATTCCAATTCGCGCCCTTCCGGCGCCAAGGCGTTCGCGCAGGACCTTTCTATGCCGGAATCGTGCTGCGCCACCGCACTCATGCGCGCATGGCACGAGGCTGAGGAGGAGACGCGCGGCTCGGCAGAGGAAAAATTATACCGTGAACTGGAACTCCCGCTCTCCGAAGTGCTCATCGATATGGAGCGAACGGGCGTACGCGTGGATATGAGTAAATTTTCCTCCTTTTCCGAAAAATTCAAAGGCGCAATGGCGGAACTTTCGTCGCGCATCTATGCGCTGGCAGGTGTTGCACCGTTCAACCTCAATTCTCCTTTCCAGCTTTCCGAAGTGCTCTTCGAAAAGCTCGGTTACAGTGCGAAGGGGGTCAAAAAGAATCAGCGCGGCGGCTATTCGACCAGCGCGGAGGTATTGGAAAAACTTGCGGAAGATCACGAGATCGCGCGGCTGATCCTGCAATATCGGGAAGTGCAGAAACTGCAATCCACCTATGTGGACGGGATCCGTCCGCTCGTCAAAAACGGCATCGTGCATACGACGTACAATCAGACGATGACGACGACGGGGCGGCTTTCAAGCGCAAATCCAAATTTGCAGAATATTCCCGTTCGCACCGAAATGGGCAGAGAGCTGAGAAAACTGTTTATCGCCCGCGAGGGGAATGTGCTCGTTGACGCCGACTACTCGCAGATCGAACTGCGTCTGCTTGCTCATTGCTCGGGGTGTAAGGTCCTGCGGGAGGCGTACCTTGCCGGCAAAGATATTCACGCCGCAACGGCGGCGCGGCTCTTTCATACGCCGCTTGAAGAGGTCACGCCGACCATGCGGCGGCGCGCGAAAACGATCAACTTCGGCATTATATATGGAATGAGTGCCTTTGGGATGTCGAAAGATCTCGGGTGTTCTCCCGACGAGGCACAGCGCTATATCGACGCCTATTTTGCGGCGCATCCGGAAGTCAAGGCATATATGGAAGAGAATGTCCGCCGCGCCAAGGAAGACGGGTTTGTCACCACGATCCTCGGACGGAAACGCTTTATTCCGGAACTCAAATCGGGAAACTACAATCAGCGCATGTTCGGCGAACGCGCCGCGATGAATATGCCGCTTCAGGGCAGCGCGGCGGACATCATAAAAATTGCCATGCTGCGCGTGTTCGACCGTTTGAAAAAGGACGGCTTCCGTTCGAAACTTGTTTTGCAGGTACACGACGAACTTGTGCTCGATACGCCCGAGGAGGAAGCGGAACGCGCGAAATCAATGCTGAAAGAGGAAATGGAGAATGCGGTCGCGCTCGAAGTGCCGCTCATTGCAGATGTTTCCGTCGGAAAGAGCTGGTATGATGCAAAATAAAAAAATAGCCGTCACGGGCGGGATCGGCAGCGGAAAGTCTTATGTATGCGCATTGCTTCGGGAAATGGGCTATCCCGTGTTTTCGTGCGATGAGATCAACCGTCGGCTTTGGAAAGATCAAAGCTATCGTGCGGAGCTTGCTGCGCGCTTTCCGGACTGTGTGCGCAGCGGAGAGATCGGCAGGGAGCTGCTTGCCAAAAAAGTTTTCTCAGACCGAACTGCGCTGGAAAAGCTCAATGCGTTTTCGCATCCGCGCATCATGCGCGCTCTGATCGCGGAAATGAATCGGGCGGACGGCGTCTCGTTTGCCGAAGTACCGCTTCTCTTCGAGGGCGGGTATGAGCCGCTCTTTGACGGCGTGATCGCCGTGAGACGGCCGGCAGAGGCGCGTATTCGGGCCGTTATGGAGCGGGACGGACTTTCCCGTGCACAGGTGCAGGCGCGGATGCGGAAACAATTCCCGCCGGAACGGTTGGAAGAAAAATCCTGCCTGATTCTTGAAAACGAAGGAAACGTGTCCGCGCGATTGGCTGAGATCCTGCAAAAACTCGGCGTAAAATAAAAACCTGGGAAAGTCACGCAAAAAACGCGCATACTGGTATAGTATGAAAAGTTTGCTGCGCATCGGACTCATTGTTTTGGCAGCCGCTGCCGTCTGTGCAATTTGTGTTGTCGCAATGCGCGCAGCGTATCCGCGCCCATATTCCGAGGAAGTTAAAAAAAGCGGCGTATCCCCGTCCCTGGTATATGCCGTCATGAAGGCGGAGAGCGGATTTCGGGAGGATGCTGTCAGCCGCGCGGGCGCCGTCGGACTCATGCAGCTGAAGCCCGCCACGGCGGAATTTATATGTTCCAGGCAGGGGATCGCCTTCGAAGCGGACAGACTTTCCGAGGGAAGTTATAATGTCTTTTTGGGGTGTGCATATTTAAACTATTTACTCGCGCGTTTTTCTGTGACGGAAACTGCGCTTGCCGCATACAACGCGGGTGAAGGGAACGTGCGGCGTTGGCTTTCCGATGAGGCGTATTCCGCGGACGGAAAAACGCTGTCGGCGATCCCGTTTTCCGAAACGAGAGCGTATGTAAAAAAAGTTTTAAAATTTCAGAAATTTTATCAAATTTTGTATGGAAAAACTTGACTTTTCCTTTTGATTGCGGTACAATAACGAAGCTGTCAGCGAGATGCGGTCGTGGCGGAACTGGCAGACGCGCAAGACTAAGGATCTTGTGGTTCACACCATGCAGGTTCAATTCCTGTCGACCGCACCAAACCGAGGATAGGGGCGCATCTTGCGCCCTTTCTTCATGTCTCTGACTTCGGTCATTTACGTTTTAGTAAACTCCCTCGCCCTCGCATTTGAAAGAACGCAATCTGCAACCCTTCTGCTCGGTTTTTGGTAGTTTTTTTATTCACGAAACCTAAGAAAAAAGGCGGAGCTGAAAGCTCCGTTTTTCTATTCATAAATGCAAAGCGCCGCTTCCATGCGGCGCTTTCGTATTGATTGCATAATTAATATCTGACTTTGATCGTTTTGCGCGGGCAGGCTTCGGCGCACTTGCCGCAGTTCACGCATTTCGCGTAGTCGATTACGGGAAGGTTATTCTGCATGGTGATGGCGCTCTCCGGACAGGTGCGGGCACATTTGCCGCAGCCGATACAGCCGTATGCGCAGGCGTCCATGACTGCCTTGCCGCGCTCGTGCGAGGAGCAAGCCACATAGACCTTCGCGTCGGCGGGAATGCGATCGAAAAGCTTTTTCGGACAGGCGAGGATGCACGCCCCGCAGGAGATGCACTTATCGGGGTCAACGTCCGCTTTTTCCTCTTTCAGACAGACGGCGCTTTCCGGACAGACGCGCGAACAGTTCCCGTCCCCGAGGCAGCCGTATTTACACACCTTGTGCCCGCCCGAGAGTTTTGCCTCCTCCGCGCAGTCCTCCGCGCCGCAGTAGGTGAAAGCGTCCTTTGCGTTCGCGCCGCCCGAGCAGCGGCATACGCTCACGGTGGGTTTGCCTTCCGCAAAGGGGACACCAAGGACTTCGGCAATGATCGCCTTTTGCGAGGCTTCCGTCACATGGCAGTCGGAGAGGGACGCCTCGCCCTTGGCAAGCTTTTCGGCAAAGCCCGAGCAGCCCGTACAGCCGCAGCCGCCGCAGTTGGCGCCCGCGAGATGGGAGAGGATGGTCTCGATTTTTTCATCCGCATTCGTCTTGCAGAATTTCGCGACGAGCAGGATACACACGGTCAGAAGTACGGCGATCGCCGCAAAGATCCCGAGTACGATGCCGACCTGCGACCACTGCACAGCGGCAAGAATGGAATTTGTCATGCGCGCACCTCCTCAGAGCAGGGCAAAGACGTAGAACGCCATTGCCATAAAACTTGCCGCCACCATCGTAATGGGGAAGCCTTTCATGCACTTTGCCACGGGCAGCTTTTCGAGCTTTTCACGCACGCCGCCCATGAGTACCATAGCGACTGTAAAGCCAACGCCTGCAAAGAGCGCATACAGAAGGGCAAATCCCAGATTCATGGAGATGCCCGCCGCCGCGCCCGAAACGACGTCTGCAAGATCGTTTACAAGGAGCAGTTCGGCAACGCCGAGGATCGCGCAGTTGGTCGTGATAAGCGGAAGGTAGATGCCCATGGAGCGGTAGAGTGCGGGGGAGAGCTTTTCGATGATCTTTTCCAGCATCTGCACGAGCGCCGCGATAACGAAAATAAAGAAGATGATTTCCAGATATTCAATGCCGAGCGTCACCATGATGTACATATAGAGCGGCCATGTGACGAGCGTTGCCAAAATCATGACGAGCGTAACGGCAATTCCCATCGAAAGGGCGCTGTTCGTCTTTTTCGAGACGCCTAGGAAGGGGCAGATCCCGAGGAACTTCACGAGAATGAAGTTCTGTGAAAAGACGGCAGAAATGACGATCAGAAAAATTGTCGCAGCCATATTATGTCTCCTCCGTCGCTTGTACCGCCGTATTGTCTACGGGCGGGAGCGGCTCTGCGGGAACGCGCAGGAGCTGCGCCTTTTTGACGCGCCTTGCCTTATCGGCCTGATCGGTTATGAGCATAAAGAGCGCAATGCAGATGCCGTACACAAAGAACGCGCCCGCCGCGTTGGTAAAGAATCCGATCTTGAAGTCCATGACCTGAATGCCGAAGAAACTTCCGCTCCCCAAAAATTCGCGGATGATCCCGATGAGCGTGAGCGCACAGGTAAGCCCCAACCCCGTAAAAATGCCGTCGACGGCGCTTTCAATGACGGGCCGCTTGCTTGCGAACGCCTCAGCCCGCCCCAGGATCACACAGTTGACGACGATGAGCGGCAGGAATACGCCCATGGAGTCGTACAGATCGGGGATATATTTTTCGAGCACCATGCGAAGCAGCGTGACCATCGTAGCGATGATCACGACGAACGCCGGAATACGCACGGTGTTGGGGATCACGTTGCGCAAGAGGGAGATGATCACGTTGCTCAGAAGCAGAACAACGGTGACGGAAAGTCCCATACCGAAGCTGTTGACGGCGGAGGTCGACATGCCGAGCGTCGCGCAGGTGCCGAGCACAAGCTTGAACGTCGCGTTGTTTGTGATTAGACCGTCATAGGCGATCTTTCCGTATTGTTTGAGTTTTGCGTTCATGCCGCGCCTCCCATAAAGACGGTTCTGAAACAAGCGAGCGCCGTATTTACGGCATTGCAGGCGGCATTGGAAGATTTGCTTGCACCCGCCACAATGTTGTTGAGGTCGTCCGTTCCGTTTGTGACCGCCGTAAAATAGCCGCCGCCCGCGACGAGTTCATCCTGCTGAGCGAACGCCGCGTAAAAGTCATCGTTGAGATTGGAGATGAACGTCTGTCCGTTGTTGGAGTCGTATACAACTTTTTCAATGCCCGTGAGCGTCAGATCGCCGGCTTCCGCTGTTCCCGTACAGGCGACGATCGTCCAGAGCGTGACTGTGCCTCCCGAGCCGTATCCGCCTGTGCCCGTCGTCTGGAAGAGGTAATTTCCGTCGTCCTCCACAAAGTACACGGCGTTCACACTGCCGTAGGCATAGGTGCGCTCCTCCTCGGTGAGCTCGAGCTCCTCCGCCGTCACTTCCGTGCCGTAAATTTTGGCGAGCGAACGCGAGAGCCGCTCTTCGTCGGAGACATATAAAAGATCGTTGAAGATTGCGAGCAACGCGCCCGCAACTAAAACGATGAGAATGAGAACGGCAAGGCTCTTGAATGCGTTGCTCTTGAAAAACTGTTTTACCGTCATTTTTTCGCCTCCTTTGCCTTCTTCTGCCGCACATAGCCGAAGGGGCGCGGTCTGATGGCGAGATCGATGAGGAATACGAGGAAGTTCATCAGCAGAATACAGAAGGAGACGACCTCAATGCCCGTTGCCTTTCTCAGTCCCGCCGTCAGAAGCCCGAGCGCAATAAAGTAGATGATGTTGCCGAGCTTGGATTTCGGGGAGGTCACATAGTCGGTTGCCATAAAGATCGCGCCGAGGAAGAGCCCGCCTGAAAGGATAGAGGGCAGGAACATCGTAAAGTCAAATCCTTCGAGGCAGACGGCGAACAGTCCGCATACAACGATATAGAGCAAGGGGAGATACCATTTGATCACGCCGCGGACGCACAGGTAGAGGTATCCGACGAGGAGCGCCAGCTTGCACGTTTCACCGATACAGCCCGCAACGCCCGTTCCGAGAAAGAGATCGAGGTCGGAGATCATCGCCGTGCCGTTTAAAAAGTTCCCAAGCTGCGTGGCGCCCGTGGTGAGCGCGCCGTCGGCATAAGAGAGGAGCGGCCCGAAGTTGGCATCGGGATAAGTGACCATCGCCGTAAAGGAGATAAAGAGGAAGATACGTCCCGCAATGGCAGGATTGACGATGTTCTTTCCCGTGCCGCCGAAGAGCATTTTGACGACGGCAACGGCAAAGACCGCGCCGAGCACGGGCATATACAGCGCTTCGAGCGAGGCGGGGCATACGAGCGCAAGCAGCAGTCCCGTCACGAGCGAGGTATGATCGAACTGCCGGAAGAATGCGGTAACCGTCTCTTTTCCGCTGCGCCAGATCTTGTGCTCGACGATGTACCAGCAGAATTCTGTCAGCGCTGCCGTGAACATGGCAAGGAGGATGGTGACAAACGCAACCCAGCCGAAATACACGACGCCTGCGACCGCAGCGGGAAGAAGGGCGATGAGCACATCGAGCATGATGTGTTTTGTCGTGCGCGGCGAACGGATATGCGGCGCGGAAGATACCACAAGATTCATGCCTTTTTCCTCCTCAGATGTTCTTTCGCGGTCTTGATCGCCTGCGCGAGCGGGCGGCGGGCAGGACAGATGTACGAGCACGCGCCGCATTCGATGCAGCTCAATACCCCGCCGTATTTGTCTGCGTTCTCATATTCCTTTGCATTCGTGTAAAACTCCGTCTGCATCGGCATGAGTTTCATCGGGCAGACGTCCGCGCATTTTCCGCAGTTGATGCAGCCCGTCGGCGCGTCGGTGTTTGTCTCCTGTTTTGTGAGGAATAAAAATCCGCCCGTCGTTTTGGTGACGACGCTCTCTGCACCTGTAAGCGCCGTGCCCGTCATAGGGCCGCCCGCAACAAACTTGACGGCGTCCTGCACGCCGCCGCATGCCTCGATGAGCGCGGAGAGGGGCGTTCCGACAGCACAGATCAGGTTTTTCGGTGCGGCGATCCCCGCGCCGCTCACGGTGACGATGCGCTCAATGAGCGGCTTGCCGCGTTCCACCGCTTCACAGACGGCATACGCCGTGCCCACGTTCTGCACGACGACGCCCGCGTGCGCAGGAAGCTTCCCGAGCGGGACTTTGCGCCCCGTACAGCAGTAGATGAGTTGTTTTTCCGCGCCCATCGGGTACTGTTTTTTGAGCGCGACGACGGCGAGATCGGTCTTTTCAAACGCTGCGATCGCCTCGGGCTTGTTGCGCTCGATTGCGATGATGATATTTTTCACTCCGAGCGCCTCTGCAAGATAGTGCGCGCCGCGGACGATCTCTTCGGTATGATGCTTCATCAGAGCGTCGTCGCAGGTGAGGTAGGGTTCGCACTCCGCGCCGTTGAGAATGAGCGTGTCCACGGGAACGGGCGGCTTTAACTTGACGTGCGCGGGAAAACCTGCGCCGCCCATGCCGACGATGCCGCACGCTTCGATCCGCGTGAGGATCTCCTCTGCAACAGGAGAGGAGAGGGGCGGCAGAAAGGCGTCTTCCTGCGTCCCGTCGGGCGTGATCACAATGTGGATGCAGCTTCCGCCCCGCCCGTCCGCACGGTCTTCCACGGCTTTTACGGTGCCGCATACGCTTGCATGGATGTTGGCGGAGACGGCGCCAGAGGCTCTTGCGATAAGCTCGCCGCGCCGCACATGCTGTCCCGCCGCAACGACCAGCTCCGCAGGCGCGCCCGCATGCTGGCGGACCGGAATGGCGATTTCGCCTCCGTATCCCAGCCGCTCGGCGGGCAGCGCGCTTGTGAGCGCCTTATGTCCCGCGATTTTTACGCCGCGGAAAAAGGGTTTGCCCTTGATCGCTTTCAATGTGTTTCCTCCTTTTTTCCTTCTGCTCCCGCAAAAATTTTTTTCGGAAGCGCTCTGAGTGTCCAGATCACGATTAGCCCGACTGCTGCTCCCGCGGCTGCGCCCATCAGACACA
>CALVLR010000068.1 GCA_944340685.1 uncultured Clostridia bacterium
CATAGCGGACGGACCATTCGGCACGACATACAGGGTTTGCTGGTGGGGACGACAGAACTCGAATCTGTGACCTCTTGCATGTCAAGCAAGCGCTCTAACCAACTGAGCTACGCCCCCGTGAACAACGGATATAATACTAAAAAAACATACGCTTGTCAAGCGTTCTGCGCGGAAAAATTACGATATTTTTTGCTGTTCTTCATATTTTTTGTATTTTTTACATGTGCCGGAAGCTTTATTTTCGGGGCGAGTCTTGACAGGGGAGACCGGATGTATTAAAATAGTGGAAAGAAGACGCCGCATTCGTTGCGGCGCGGAGATGTTATGGAAGGAGGTTTCAGATGAGACAATACGATGCGGTCGTCATCGGCGCGGGCAACGGCGGACTTACGGCGGCTGTACGGCTCGCGCAGGGCGGCGCGAAGGTTTTATTGGTGGAAAAGCATAACCTTCCGGGCGGGTTTGCTACAAGTTTCCGCCGCGGTCGGTTCGAATTCGAAGCGTCGCTGCATGAGCTGAACGACTTCGGGGCTGCCGATAATGCGGGCGACGTGCGCGTCCTCTTTGATGAGCTCGGCGTCACGGACAAAATAGAGTGGATCCCGATACCGGATGCCTACCGCGTCATCTGCAGTGCGGAGAAGCTTGACGCAACCATGCCGTTCGGCGTGGATGCATTCGTCGAAAAAATGGAGAAATATGTCCCCGGGAGCAGAAAATCCGTGCGGGCATTCTTCGATCTCGCCGAAGAAGTGCGTCTTGCGCAGGCGTATACAAATTCCAGCAACGGGAAAGTCGATTCCAAATATATGGTGGAACATTTCGGCAATTTTGTGCGGTGCGGTTCTTATTCCGTCAACGAAGTTCTCCGCTCGCTGCATATGCCCAAGCGTGCAAGAGAGATCCTGAGCGCCTATTGGTGCTATCTCGGCGCCAATCTCGACGACATGAGCTTTGTCCACTACGCCTCCATGGTCAACCGCTATATCCTGCGCGGCGCGATGTCGCCCAAGTCCCGCTCGCACGAGATCTCGCTTGCCCTTGTGGAGCGTATCCGCGAGCTGGGCGGCGAAGTCCTCTTCAATACGGAGGCTGTCAGGATCCTCACAAACGAGGAGGGGATCTGCGGCGTCGTCCTCGACGACGGGACGGAGATCGGAACGCGCCATGTGGTCGCCAACTGTTCGCCGCATGTCGTATATGGAAAGCTCATCGAAAATGTGCCCGAGCGCATCGTCCGTGCGACGAATGCGCGCAAGTTTGCAGGGCGCGGGTTTACGATGTTCCTCGGGCTGAATGAGTCCGCCGACGAGCTTGGCATTAAAAATCACAACTATTTCCTGTATGATACGATGGATTCCGTGGCGCAGTATGAAAAAATGCGGACCATTGAGGAAAACGACGTTCAGGCGACCGTCTGCCTCAACCGCGCGCAGCCCGATTGCTCGCCCGAGGGGACCTGTATGATGTACTTTACCACATTATATATGGAGGACGACTGGGCGCGTATCAAGCCGCAGGCATACTTCAAGGCGAAGGAGTTCGTGGCGAACCGCATGATCGACCGCTTCGAACAGGATACGGGCGCGAAGATCCGCGGCGCGATCGAGGAGATCAGCGTTGCAACGCCCATGACCTATGCGCGCTATTGCGGACATCCGCAGGGCGTCATCTACGGCTATGAATCGCAGTATTGGGACGGTCTCATGCCCCGCCTTCAGATGATGGGCGAGGACTATGAGAACGGGATCCGCGGGCTTCGCTTTGCAAGCGGCTGGTCCATGCGCCTTTCGGGCTATTCCAGCTCCTATTTCGCAGGCGATATTGCGGGCCGCCAGACTGTCGGCGACATCAAGAGGGAGGGCTGAGATATGAGTTTCAAGAGACAGATATTCGGATTTATGGATCTTCTGCGCTATACAAAAATGGTGCCGAAACGGCGTAAAGCGCTGGAAGAGGGGTCTTCGAAGCCGCTTCCCAAGAGTTACCGCGTGAATGAGACCGCGCGTATCCTGCACCCGGGTTACCAAAGCGCCAGGGTCGTCGCCGTCAAAGAAGAAGCGGAGGGGATGAAGACGCTCGTCTTTGAGACGGAGCGCCCGCTCTATTTCCGTGCGGGGCAGTACGTCACGCTGAGCGCACAGGTCGGGGAAAGCTTTGTTTCCCGTCCCTATGCGATCTCTTCCGCGCCGGCGCTCGCGCTCGAAAAAAAGGTGTGCATCACCGTCAAAAAAGAGGGTTTTTTCAGCGGCTACCTCGTCGATGAAGTCAAAGTGGGCGATGAGCTGCTGATGGGCGATCCGTCGGGGGACTTCTGCTACGACGGCGTGCGCGACAGCGATACGGTCGTCGGCGTGGCGGGCGGCAGCGGCATCACGCCCTTCTATTCGCTCGCGCAGGCGATCGCCGACGGAACGGAGGATTGCTCGCTCGTGCTGTTCTACGGGGCGCGCACCGCAAAGGATTTTGCGTTCAAAACGGAGCTGGACGCGCTTTCCGGCGAGAAGATCAAGGTCGTCTATGTGCTCAGCGATGAAGTACGGGAAGGCTACGAGAGCGGATTTGTCAGCGCTGCGCTCATTCAGAAGTATGTTTCGGGCGACTTTACGCTGATGGCGTGCGGTCCGCAGGCAATGTATCATTTCCTCGAAGGGGAAGTCAAAAAGCTCGGGCTTGACCGGCGCCGTTTCCGCGAAGAGGCCGGCTGCGTCGGCGTGCGCGACTGCAAGCCTGCAGCGTATACACTCACCGTGCATATCGGATTTGATACTTACACGGTGAAGGCGGACGCGCGCGAGAGCGTGCTTGTCGCGCTGGAACGCGCGGGGCTGCGCGTTCCCTCCAAGTGCCGCGCGGGCGAATGCGGGTTCTGCCACAGCCGCCTGATCTCAGGGAAATTCACCATTGCGGGCGAGGATAAGCGCCGCCTTGCGGACGAGAAGTTCGGTTATTTCCACCCTTGCTGCAGCTATCCCGATTCGGATATGGAGATCGAAGTTCCCAAACTGAAATAGATAAAACGCATACCTGCGCAGCGATTTTGATTGCTGCTGCACGATTGTTGTTCTGAATCCGAAAGATGCATGATACAGCCGACCCCGCGGCGCGGGGTCGGCTGTATCATTTGAACAGGGGCAGGATAAGGACAAATTGATTGATGTTTTGAGATCAGCGTTCTTGTCCATAAAGGACCACAAAAAAAGCAACCCGTTGGACGATAGGGGACGGGACTACTTCGGCGCGAGCGCCTCGTGCGCCGCTTCGTCGAAAGCCCCTTGCGAGCAAGTCTTTCTCCTCGCGTCGGGCGAACCCTTCGGGTTTGCTGTAGTCCCTTGGAAGGTGCAGACCACATAAAAAAGGCAACCCGTTGGGTGAAAAGAGGGGACGGGACTACTTCGGCGCGAGCGCCTCGTGCGCCGCTTCGTCGAAAGCCCTTTGCGAGCAAGTCTTTCTCCTCGCGTCGGGCGAACCCTTCGGGTTCGCTGTAGTCCCTGAAAGGGCAAGGACCACAAAAAAACGCAACCTTTAAGGTTGCGTTTTTTTGTGGTCCTTGCCCTTTCAGGGACTACAGCGAACCCGCAGGGTTCGCCCGACGCGAGGAGAAAGACTTGCTCGCAAGGGGCTTTCGACGAAGCGGCGCACGA
>CALVLR010000069.1 GCA_944340685.1 uncultured Clostridia bacterium
TAATTTTCGCCGCACTTCCCCTTGATCGCCTTTACGACCTCTGCGGCAAAACGGTAGCGGTTTTCGAAGCTTCCGCCGTATTCGTCTTTCCGCTGATTGGTATAGGGGAGCGTGAACTGGTCCAAAAGGTACCCTTCGTGCACGGCATGGACTTCTACGCCGTCTACGCCCGCCTCTTTGCACAGGCGCGCCGTTTCAGCGAAGGCAAATATCATTTTTTTGATTTCCTTTTGCGTCAGCGCGCGGCATTTCACGTCTTCCGCCCAACGGGAAGGCAGCTCGGAAGGAGAGGCGCAGATATATGAAATATCGATGACGGGCTTTAAAAGCGCCCCCAGCGCCCTGTGCCTGAGAAAGGGAACGAGGGGATTCGTGATCGCAAAGGAACGCCCGAATCCCGCGGTGAGCTGAACGAAGAGCTTCGCGCCCGTCTTGTGGATCTCCTCCATATAGGCTTTGAGTTTTCTGAACATCCCTTTGTTCTTGTACAGCCACCTGCCGCCCATCAGGTCTCTGAGCGGAGCGATCCCGGGGATGATGAGACCCACGTTGTTTTTCGCGCGCTCCAGAAAAAATTCTGCGGCAACCGTATCGAAGTGGTTCGGCTCCATCCAGCCGAAGAGCGACGTCCCGCCCATGGGGAGAAGGACGATCCTGTTTTTGATCTCTACGTCCCGTATTTTCCAGGGCGTAAAGAGCGCTTCGTATTTTGCGTTCATGCGCATACCTCCCTTATTCTTCCGGCTTTATTGTAACACCCGTTTGCCCCGAAGTCAAGAGGGGATCAAAAACTCCCGCCGCTTTTTGCCCCCGCATTGCCGCCGCGGGACAAGTCTGTCGGTATGTTTATTTTAAGAAAATCTGAAATATTTAATTGAATCGTATAAAAAATCAGAAAAAATCGCAAAAAAACGAAAAAAATGAAAAAAATATGCCGCTTAATGCTTGCTTTTTCTAAAAGAATCATTTATACTATATGAGAAGGCGAGAGGCTTTCAGGGGCTGCCGGAAGGCGGTACAAAGTACGCTCATTCATATCTTCATTCCCCCAATATAGTTTTGGCAAAAAGGCGGTGTTTGCATCGTCTTTTTGTCGCGTTATATATGTTTTTCAGGAGAAACCCATGCGACTTGTCGACTATAACGAAAAGCTGCGGCTCTTTACGCTCTCAAACAACAGTTTCGGGTATGCGATCTATCTGAATGATGCCGGCTATCTCGAAACGGTGTATTTCGGGCGGGCAATGCGCGATTATTCGGATTTTGCGTGCGTCCGCGAGGCGGGAGAATACGCTTCGCCCCGCTATAACATTCGTACGGCGCGGGAGGAAGGGTATCGAGACGGATTTAAAGCGGACGCCGCCCCCTTAGAGGTCTCTCCGCACGGCACCTGGGATAAACGCGGCG
The DNA here is from genome assembly GCA_944340685.1 of uncultured Clostridia bacterium. Classification (GTDB taxonomy): domain Bacteria; phylum Bacillota; class Clostridia; order Christensenellales; family Borkfalkiaceae; genus Gallimonas. The sequence continues at coordinate 1,408 of CALVLR010000069.1, forward strand.
CGCCGATCATCCTTCGCGGCGCTCGGGGCGGGTTCGAAACGGATTTCCGCTACGAAAGCCACAGGATCTATGCAGGCCTTCCCGTTGAAGAGGGCATGCCGCATGCGCACGGGGCGGGGGCGGAGACGCTGGAGCTTACGCTCCGCGAACGGACGTATAACGTTCTGCTCAGGCTCAACCTCTCGGTCTTTTCCGATAAAAATATCCTCATCAAAAATTTTGCGTTGGAAAATGCGGGCGGGGCGGCGGTGAAGATCGTCCGTGCCATGTCGATGCAGCTCGATCTGCCGTCCGCCGATTACGATCTGGTGCATTTCTGCGGGCGCTGGGCGAAGGAGCGCGACTGGTGCGAAAATCCCGTGCACGACGGCGTGCAGGAGGTCTCGAGCAACCTCGGGCGGTCGTCCGCAGAAGAAAATCCCTTCGTCATTCTCAAGGCGCGCGGCGCCGACGAAACGCAGGGGGAGGCGATCGGGCTGAATCTCATATACAGCGGAAACTTTAAATTCCGCGCTTTCGTTGGCGCATACCGCGGCCTGCACATCACTTATGGAATGAACGACGAGGATTTTGAATGGACGCTTGCCCCGGGGGAGCGGTTTGCCGCGCCGCAGGCAGTCGTGGCGTATTCGGCGGAGGGATTGGGCGGCATGAGTGCGGCGATGCACCGTTTCGTGCGGGAAAATCTCGTCACCTATGGCGGGAGCCGCGCCGATCGTCCCATCCTGTTCAACTCATGGGAGGGGTGTTATTTCAGCTTTGATACCGCGCGCATTCTCACCTATATCGACGAATCCGTGCGCATCGGAACGCAGCTCTTCGTACTCGACGACGGCTGGTTCGGCGCGCGGGACGACGATACGCGCGGCCTCGGCGACTGGCGGGTCAACCTCAAAAAGATCGACCTTCACAAGGTGATGGCGCATTGCAAAGAGATGGGGATCCGCTTCGGCATCTGGTTCGAGCCGGAAATGGTGAATTTCGACAGCGACCTCTTCCGCGCGCATCCGGAATATGCGCTCGGCATGAACGCGGGCCGGCAGGAGCTTTCGCTCATGCGCCACCAGCTGCATCTCGATTTCGCCTGCGCCGCCGCGGTGGAAAATATCTATGCGCAGATGAAGGCGTTTCTCTCCGAATATCCTGTGGATTATATCAAATGGGACTATAACCGCACCGTTGCGGAACACCTCTCCGGCTCGCTCCCGCCCGAGCGGCAGGGGGAGGTGTATCATCGCCTCGTGCTCGGTTACTATACGCTTTTGGGAAGGCTCACGGCGGAATTTCCCCATACCATGTTCGAGGGCTGCTCTTCGGGCGGCGGCAGGTTCGATCTCGGGACGCTCTATTACTGTCCGCAGATCTGGTGCTCCGACGAGTCCGACCCCGCGCAGCGGATGGACATTCAGTTCAACACCTCTTACGGCTACCCGCTCTCGGCGATCGGGTCGCATGTCAACGACAGCAAAGTTGCGCCCTATCGCACAAAGGCGGCGCTCGCGCTCTTCGGAACGTACGGATATGAGATGAATCCCGAACTTCTCACAGAGGAAGAGGTGCATACCCTTGCCGCCGCCGCGGAGCTGTATCAAAAATATCATCTCTCCGTCATCGAGGAAGGTACGCTCTATCGCCTTTGCGCGCCGCACAGCGGAAACTATATGTGCATGCAGTGCGTTTCGCAGGATCGGAGCGCTTCGCTCGTCATATTTATGAATAAGCTCAAAGAGGGCGATCGGTTCCGTTTTATCCGCCTGCGCGGACTGGACGGGGAAAAGCGCTATCGCAACGATTTCGACGGGCAGACGCACACGGGAGAATATTATATGCGCGTCGGGCTGAATTTCTCGCGGGAATGGCTGGGCGAGTTCGATTGCCGTCTGGTGCTTCTGACGGAGGAAGTCCTTTAACGGATCGGGGCGCGGCTTCTACCGCGCCCCGCTTTGAAACGTTGCGGTTCGCCATTGCGCCGCGCAAAGAGAGCCGATGCATGCCGGACGGGCTTTCATAAAAAATCAAGAAAAACGGCAGCCGTTTTTCTTGATTTTTTTGCGCGTGCATGCTATCATAGCGTGGATTTTTCCGGACGGAGCTTATATGGTTTCGCTGCTGCTTGCCGTAATCTATCTGGCATTTATTTCTCTGGGTCTGCCCGATTCTCTTCTCGGTTCCGCGTGGCCCGTGATGCACGTCGAGCTTGGTGCGCCGCTCTCCGCGATGGGGGCGGTCACTATGATCATTTCGGCGGGGACGGTCGTCTCCAGTCTCGCCTCCGATCTTCTCACGCGGAAGTTCGGGACGGGGCTTGTCACGGCGGTCAGCGTCCTGCTGACCGCGGGCGCGATGATCGGATTTTCCTTTGCGGGCGCTTTTTGGGTGCTGTGCCTTATCGCCGTTCCCTACGGATTGGGCGCGGGCGGAGTTGACGCGGCGCTGAATAACTATGTTGCGCTGCACTATCAGTCCCGCCACATGAGCTGGCTGCACTGCTTCTGGGGTGTGGGGACGATCGTCAGCCCGTTCATCATGAGCGCGTGCCTCACGGGAGCGCAGGGCTGGGCGGGCGGATACCGCATCGTTTCCTATATCCAGTTCGCGCTCGTCGCCGTGCTCTTTTGCAGCCTTCCGCTCTGGAAAAAACCTGCGTCGCAGGAGCTTTCGAAAAAACCGCTGACGCTCCCGCAGACGCTTCGCCTGAAAGGGGTGGCGTTCATGCTTTTCGGCTTCTTTGCATACAGTGCGGTGGAGGCGACCGCCATGAACTGGGCGAGCAGCTACCTGACGGAATTCCGCGGCGTGAGCGCCGAACGGGCAGCCATGTTCGCCTCCCTCTTCTTTATCGGCATCACGGCGGGGCGGCTTCTCAGCGGGTTCGTCTCCGAAAAGCTGGGCGACAGGACGCTCATCCGCGTCGGGGTCGGCGTTATCGTCGTCGGGATCGTCCTCATCGCCCTTCCCGTTCAGACGGACGGCTGCGCTTTGGCGGGATTTGTCGTCGTCGGGCTGGGCTGTGCGCCCGTGTATCCTTCCATTATCCATGCGACGCCCTCTAACTTCGGCGTTGAAAATTCGCAGGCGGTCATCGGCGTGGAAATGGCGAGCGCCTATATCGGCACAACTTTTATGCCGCCCCTGTTCGGACTCATTGCCGAATATATCGACATCGGACTTCTTCCGCTTTTCATGGCATTTTTTGCGGTGCTGCTCTTCTGTATGACCGAGCTTCTGAACCGCACGGTCAGACCTGTCCCCGCCCCGCTTGCGGAAGGGGAGAAGAAGGAATGACCGCAGCCCATTTCAACCGCGCAGCCCCGCCGGAAACGGCGGGGCTGCGCGGTTGTTATTCGATGGCGTAGATCATGCGGACGTCCTCGGTGAGCACGATCTCCTCCGGCTGCAATTCGGCGCCGTCCATGCGCAGCGCCGCGGCGCGCACGATGGGCGTACTGCTGCCCGTCTCCATGGAGAGGACTGCGCCGAGCCTGACGTCTGCCGCTTTCGCCATGGTTTTGGCACGGCGGCGGGCGTCCTTTACGGCGAGAGCAATGAGTTTTTCCCGCAGGGATTCACCGTCCTTCAGATCGTATTCCGCCGCGGTTTCGGGCGCCGCGCCGCAATTTGCGAGCGCCGCGATCACGCGCCCGAGGACGGCGGGGTCTGCGCCGAGTTCCGCGCGCATGCGCCGCACGGCGGCGTATCCTGTAAACTTTCTCGTCCGCACTCCGTTTTCGTCTGTCACGGTCTCGTACCGCGGCTGGGTGTGCAGCGAGAGCGCGCGCATCTCCGTTTCGCCGACGCCCGCCTTCAGAAGCGCTTCTTTTGCCGTCTTTGCCGCTTCTTCGGCGGCGGCGACCGCTTCGGCATAGTCCGCGTCCGTGCGCTCCAGTGTGAGCGTCAAATGCACGACGTCCGGTTTTATGCGCAGTTCGCCGTGTCCCGTGACCCTGATCATCCGTTCATTTTGCATCTTATTTCTCCTTACCGATATTTTTTTCGTATTTCATGGGAATAAACAGCATGCCGTCTTCTTCCGTCTCCTGTCCCGTTGCGGTGAATCCGAGCCTGACGTAGGCGGGAAGCCCCGCGGGGGAGGCGTGCACCGTTACGGTATCCGCTCCCGCGTTTGCAAGATACCAGCGCATGAGTTTGCCGCCGTAGCCGCGCCCCTGTTCGCCGTTCTGCGTGAAGAAAGCCGCGATGTGCGTACCGTCCTTTTTGGCGATGAGCGCGCCTTTCAGCATGCCGCCTGCGAACAATCCGTACCATTCGTATGCGTCGGAGAGGGGGACGTCGTACAAAAAGCGTCGGAACTGCTCCACGCCCTCCGGACGGAAGACGGGCGCGACGAAACGCGAAAAACTTTCCCATATGAGGCTCTGCGCGGCGGGGAGACTGTCCGCGGCAAGGCGGTGGATGCGGATGCGCTTTTTGCGGAGGGCGTATCCGCCGAGGATGAGTCCGAGTACGACGGCGAGCACCGCCGCGGCGATGAGCACGGCGTATTCGCCGAGCGTGTGCGAGGCAAAGTAGCCCGCTACAACGCCGGCGAGGAATGCTGCGATCACGGCAAAGTATTTGCATGCCGTTCTGATCGCGCCCTTCTGTTTTTCCACGACCGCATGAAACACATGCTCGGTCGCCGAACGCAGGTTTCCCGTACAGAACGCCGTCGCGAAGGGCTTCCCTTCCAGGCGGCGGAAATTATCGAACTGCACGGCGGCGGCAAAGGAGACGAGCGCATTCACGAGCATATCGGGCACGTCCGCGGGAAGAAACCCTACAACGACGAGCGCCGCGATCTCTGCGGCAAGCACGAAGCCGTGTCCGCGGAAATCGCTCCGCGTCTTTTTTCCGAGCCGCAGAAGAAGTTCGCTTAAAAAGACGCCCGCGAAGAAGAGCAGAACGGGGACGAGGTAACGGAGCGCGGCAATGCCGTTGCCTGCGGCAAGCCCGATGGCGAGGAGGATCAGGTTTCCCGTCTGCGCGTTGGCGAACACGCCGCCGCGCGTCACATAGGTATATGCGTCGAGAAATCCGCCTGCAAGGCACAGCAGAAGCCCGATCTCCAGCCATTCATATACGGGGAACGCCGCAAATTTTTTCCGAAAATACCGCATGGGTTTATTGTACCGCCTGCGCGGCGCGTTTGTCAATGATTTCGCCGCAAAACGCCGCCGCAAAACGTCGCCGCTAAACTTATATATTATAATGTATATATTGTGCCCGTTTCGGCAATCAATACAAGATAGCGGACGAGGCGTAAAAAACCGCAAAAAAAGCCCGAAAAAAGCAAAAAAACACGGAAAAACTTCGTTCAAACGTTTGACTTCGCAAAAAAAAGATGGTATAGTATACAGGCTGTGTCAAAGCGGCAGGTTTTTTGCTGCGCACACCGTCGTATTGGGTTGAGGCGGGAAGTTACTGAAAAATCGAGGCGAAAAAGCCCCTCGGCAGATAATTTCCGCTGACAAATGTGGGAGCCTGACTCCTGCGACTAACCGAGGCTTTTGCGAGAAAACACCGCAAAACAGACGCGTGTTTTTTTGATAGGGGACCTCGATACGCACGGACGCGTTGACGCGGACATCTACAAGTTAGTATAAAAAGGAGTAAGCAATGGCAAGTCAGAAAATCAGGATCAAACTTTCGGCGTACGATCACGAGCTGGTCGACCAGGCCGCAAGCCGCATTGTGGAGACGATGCAGAAGGGCGGAGCGAAGATCTCCGGACCCATTCCGCTTCCCACGGAGAGAGAGATCGTCACGATCCTGCGGAGCCCTCACAAGGACAAGGACTCCCGCGAGCAGTTCGAGCTTCGCACCTACAAGCGCATCATCGACATCTATTCCCCCAACGCGAAACTGCTCGATTCCATTCACCTGCCCGCAGGCGTGGACATCAAGGTAAAACTGTAATATCGGATACTTTGCACAAAGCAGGTATCGGAAAATAAAAAGAAAAAGGAGTGAACTTTACGATGGGTAAAGCAATCATCGGCCGCAAGGTTGGTATGACCCAGCTCTTTGCGGAAGACGGGAAGGTGATCCCCGTCACGGTCATCGAGGCCGGCCCCTGCCCCGTGGTGCAGGTCAAGACGGTGGAGACGGACGGTTACGTCGCGCTCAAGCTCGGCTTCCTCGATGCAAAGGAGAAGGAAATGAACAAGCCCGATTTCGGGCAGTTCAAGAAGGCGGGCGTCAAGCCCTGCAAGGTGCTCAAGGAAGTGCGCCTTGAGAGCGTCGAAGGCTACAAGGTCGGCGACGAAGTCAAGGCGGACGTGTTCGCAGCGGGCGACAAGGTGGACGCAAGCGGCGTTACCAAGGGTCACGGCTATACGGGCGTTATCAAGCGCTGGAACCAGCACCGTCTCAAAGAGACGCACGGCGTAGGCCCTGTCCACAGGGAGCCGGGTTCCATGGGTGCAAACAGCTCGCCCTCCCGCGTCTTCAAGCACAAGAAACTCGCAGGTCAGTACGGCGTCGAGAACGTCACCATCCAGAATCTCGAAGTGGTGCGCGTGGACGCGGCAAGAAACGCCATCCTCGTCAAGGGTGCGATTCCCGGTCCCAAGGGCAGCGTGGTCACGCTGAAGACGAGCGTCAAGGCATAAGGAGAACGATCATGGCAAACGTGAAAGTATACAATATGAAGGGAGAAGCGGTCGGCGACCTCGAACTTTCCGACAAGGTGTTCGGTGCCGAGTACAACGAGCCGCTCATCCATCAGGCGGTCGTCACCTATCTGAGCAATCAGCGCCAGGGGACGAAATCCACGCTCACCCGCACGGAAGTCCGCGGCGGCGGCGCAAAGCCCTGGAGACAGAAGGGCACCGGCCGTGCGCGTCAGGGTTCCATCCGCGCACCCCAGTGGACGAAGGGCGGCGTGGTGTTCGCACCCAAGAGCCGCGATTTCTCCAAAAAGATGAACCTTTCCGCGAAGCGCGGCGCGCTTGTCTCCGCACTCTCCAAAAAGGTCGCAGACGGCGAGCTGTTCGTCGTGGATGAGCTCAAGGTCAGCGCGCCCAAGACCAAGGAGATGGAGGCGTTCCGCAAGGCGATGAAGCTGGAGAAGCGCACCGTCGTCGTCATGGACGAAAACGACGAGAACGTCATCCTTGCAGCGCGCAACCTTCCCACGCTCTCCACGATCTCC
>CALVLR010000070.1 GCA_944340685.1 uncultured Clostridia bacterium
AGGCGTATGTCTCCACCGCGCACTGCGACTACACCGATCCTTTGGCGATCTTTGCGATCAAGATGATCCAGAGCGATCTGGTGCCTTCCTACAACGGCGATATGGAAAAGCGCGACAGCATGCACAACGCGCAGTGCCTTGCGGGCATGGCATTCTCCAACGCGCTGCTCGGCATCGTGCACTCCATGGCGCATAAGACGGGCGCAGCGTTCGCCGATTACGGCGCGCATATCATCCACGGCGCTGCAAACGCGATGTATCTGCCCAAGGTCATCGCCTTCAATGCAAAAGATCCCACTGCGAAGAAGCGCTATGGCGTCATTGCGGACTATATGGGGCTGGGCGGCAAGGACGACGATGAGAAGGTCGCGCTCCTCATCAAGCACCTGCGCGGCATGAACGATGCGCTCAACATCCCTCACTGCATCAAGAATTACGGCGCGGACAGCTATCCCTGCGAGCAGGGCTTCGTTCCCGAAAACGTCTTCCTTGAGAGACTGCACGACATCGCGGTCAACGCCATCGGCGACGCCTGCACGGGTTCCAACCCTCGTCAGCCTTCCGTCGAGGAGATGGAGAAACTTCTCAAGTGCTGCTACTACGATACCGAAGTCGATTTCTGAAACTTAAAACGGATCAAAGGTCCCGAGCCAACGCTCGGGACCTTTTAAATTTTCGGGATTTTATCCTCCGTTTATCGTGCGTTTATCTGCTGTTTCATCGGATGCGTTAGAATGCGTGTAAACGAATGGATCGGAGGAGGCAAAACGGAACATGCAAAATATATCCTACTGGAACAACGAGAGAATTTCTCTCAAACTAAAAGGAATGAGCCCGGTTGGGTACCGAACTCATTCCCATACAATCTAATATTTTTTGTCCAAACTTTGGGGTTCACTTCAGGATCCCGTGCGGCGGCGCCGTCATCGTTTCAGCGAAACGCTATTCATTGAGATTTGCTCCGCAATGTCCGCAAAAACGTGCCTGTGCGCTTACGGACTGTCCGCATGCGGGGCATGTCTTTGTGAGAGCCGTTCCGCACTGTTCGCAGAATTGCAGCTCGGCGCTGTTTTCCGCACCGCATCCGGGGCAGCAAAGCGTATCGGCGGCGCCCTCTTTCAGCGCTTTCGAAAGCGTCTCCGCCGCCGGGGAAAGCTCTTCGCCCGCTTCGTTGAGAACGGGAACCGTCTCGTTTTTGACGTAGGAACTGATCTCTCTGCGGAAGCCGAACGTCAGCATGGCAACGCCGATGGTCAGCATGGGAAGGCCGATCATGAGCAGCCAGAAGAGCGAGGGGATTTCCCCGCTTCCGATCGAAGAGAAAAAGTTGACTGATCCGATCACGGTACAGGCAAGTCCGCCCAGGATCAGGATGATCCCGATGACCTGAAGTCCGCGTTTTGTAAGGTTGTGTTTCTTTTTGTCGTCTTCTTCCATGCCGTACCTCCTGCTCTTATTATTGCACGTTCGGAGGCAAAAGTCCAGCGATTCGGCTCACATTCAGGCAAGCATGCCCGCATTCCGGAAAAATTTTTCGTTGTGCAAAACAGCAGGGTGCTCGGGTGCCATGGCGGCGGCGCGTTTATGGCAGACGAGCGCCTCGTCTTTTTGTCCGAGCGCCCAGTAGCTGCATACCAGTCCCAGCAGAGGATACAGCGTCCGCGCTTCCACGTCGTCGAAATCTCCCTCGGCAGAGTAATCGGGACGGGAGAGGGCGGTCTCGTACCAGAAAACCGCTTCCCTGTGCCGTCCGCTCTCGCGGAACATGCGGCCGATCTCATGGCATACGCCGCCGCGCGGCGCGCCGTAAGTGAAGCTGAGGAAGAGCGCGGCGAGCGCTTTTTCCCGATTCCCCATGGCTTCCCGACAGGCTGCGAGCACCTTGCACGCCTCGATCTTATTCACATACCATCCTTCTCCCGCAAGCATCTCGGAGAGCACCGCTTCCGCTTCGGTGTACAGACGGTTGTAGTACAGTTCGCGTCCGTAATAAAACAGATCGCGCCCGCCGAGCGCTTCTTCGGCGCGCCACTTCTGGTAAATGTGCAGATTGCGCGCGCCGCGCGGTTTGTCGCTCCCGAGGTGCGTGACCGAAAAATCGTCGCTGATGACCTTTCCGCGCGGGGAAACGCACTCATGTACGCGCCCTTCCCAGCGGAATCCGCGCGCGCGGCGCATGATGCGTTCGCGGAAGTAAACGCACCCGCCGTTGACGTATTTACACACCACCATGTCTGCGTTTTCATCGCAGATGCGCGTTTTCAGCGCCTGCAGGCGGGGCAGCATTTCCGCGGCGATCACATCGTCCGCGTCCAGCCACATGAGGTAATCGCCCGTCGCCTTTTCAAAGGAGAAGTTGCGCGCGGCGGCAAAGTCGTCCGTCCACGGGAAGGAAAAGATTCTGTCTGTATAGCGCCGCGCCACGTCGGCGGTGCCGTCGGTGCTTCCCGTGTCGACGATAACGATCTCATCTGCGGCGTTTTTTACGCTCTCCAGACACCGTGCAAGTATTTTTGCCTCATCTTTTACGATCATACATACCGATAGTTTCATCTCTTCGCGCCTCCGCCGCACTTACAGGATATGAGGGAGGGCGCCGACATGGTGCGTAAAATACGCGGAAGCGATTCTTTGCGTGATATAATTGTGAAAGGCGTGTTACAGAAATTTGAAGAAATACGCATGAAATACTTGACAATTTCATGCGGGGAAAGGTATACTTGATGTAGTATTGTATCAGTCAATGACACGAGAGAAAACAAATGAGCGCTGAGCGGGCGTTCGGTTTTTTCGTCGGAAGGAGGATCGGAATGGTTGCTCTGTGGTCTGCGATTTTTGCCGTTGCAGTGCTTCTTTTTCTTGCTCTGCACATTTTTGTTATGCCGAAAATATTTTTTCGGGTCAGATTCCGCGTGCAGTCTCCTGCGGGGAGAGGGGTCAAAGTTGTTCGTGAAAGCAGCGGAAAGAGCATTGTGTACGATTCCGATGTAAAGATCCGCAAATATATCCCGCAGTATCTGATTTCCGAACGCAACGGAAAGAAGCAGCTCGTCTGCCGCGTGAACGAGCATCTTGCTTATCTCGATTACGATATTGCCATCTTCGATCAATTCAATACGGTCACGGAGATCCTCCATGTACGGGAAGCCATCGCCGAACGCGGATATACAAAGCCGGTCGACCTGCCCGATCATGCGGCGTATGCCGCGGTGTATCTGAACGAGGCGGACGGCCGCACGTTCCGGAGCAGGCTCACAGGCAGGATCTCCGGCAAATGTTGGGCCGGATACTTGTTTATGTGTGCGCTGATCGATATTCTCGCGGTTTTTGCGGTGCGGCTGTGTCTTGCCAATCTGTTCGGCGGAATTTACGGCGAGAATTTTCTGAATGCTCCCGCAAGCAATGCGACGGCATGGGCGATCGCCGCGATCGTGATCGCGCTCAACGCTGTGTTGGCGCCGCTTGCGGTCAGGCTGCGCGCTCGAAAGAAAGGGGATCGGGTATGAAAAGAAAAGACGTAATCGCAAAAGGCAGATACCGGCATCCCCAGCAAGAGGGGATCGTGGCGGTCAACCGCTATATCGTTCTGCGCGAGGACGGACGCAAATGCCTTTTGCTCCAGCTGTACAATCAACGGAACGAAACCCTCGACAGGCTCTCCTTCAGGCTGCTTCAATACAATGCGGCAGGGGAAAAGATTGGCTCGGAAACGCTTGCATTTTCCGATGTGCACGGCGCTGCCAATGCGCTCTTTGTGCTTGAAGAGAAGATCGCGCTCGAAGAGGCGTGCACGGATTTTAAGATCCTTCTCATCTCTGCGGAATACGGCAGATATGTTTATTCGTTTTCCGGCGGCAATGTGCGCGTGGATTATGCCATGCAGTCCGCGGAAGCTCCGCTCTCCGAAGAGGACGTGAGAAAAAAGACGGGCGGCAAACCGTTCGCCGTAAAGCGGCGCAGGTTTGGGTTCTCCGCGCTCATTGCGCTTCTCTCCGTGCTGCTCATCGGATGTATTTTTGTTCTGACTTATTTGCAGCTCGATGATTTTAAAAGAAACGAGACCGCGTTCTCCGTCGATCAGATCGAATATACGTTCATCGACGGCGACAAAAGCGAGAGCGGGCGGCTCTCTGTAACGGGATACTCCGGCAATGCTGAGGAGATCGTGATCCCGTCGTCCATAGAAGGGTATCCCGTGGAGGAGATCGCCGAGGAAGCGTTTGCCGGCAATACGCACATCCGCAGCGTGACGGTGGAAAGCCCCGTTCTGATCGGGGAGAGGGCGTTTGCCGACTGCACCGCGCTCAGCTCCTTTGATTTTTCAAAGATCGCATACATCGGTTCGCAGGCATTTTCCAACTGTTCTTCCCTTGCTCGGGTCAGCTCGTCGGCAATTCTCTCTGTCGGATACAGGGCGTTCGAAGGCTGTTCGTCTCTCAGTGCGGTGGAACTGTCGGGTACGGAGAGCGGGAACGTTGCGATCGGCGGCTATGCGTTTGCGGACTGTGTCGGGCTCGGGAGCGTCAGGATCGGAAAGGGGCTAACGCTCACGGGCACCAACGCGATTTTCAGCGGCTGCACGGCGCTCACCTCTCTGGAGCTGCAGAGGCTGAATGCTTCCGCGGAGTCTGTTCCCACCGTTGCGGGGCTGTTCGGCTCCTCTTCGGGAAACGGTGTATTCCTCACGCAGCTCTCCGTCGGCTCGATGCAGAGCGTCTATGCCGATTTTTGTTCCGGACTCGAGCATCTGCGCACCTTCAGCGTCGCCTCGCTCGGCGATCCCGTGATCGAAGACCGTGCGTTCTCCGGATGCAGGGCGCTGGAGACGGTCTCGTTCAATGTTCCGATCCAACAGGTGGGGAGCTATGCGTTTTACAACAGCGGGATCTCCGCGTTCGACACCTCTGCGCTTACATATATCGGCGAATCGGCATTTGCGTCCTGCGGGAATCTCAGCTCGTTCGACCTCGGACTGAGCGGCATGGTCTCCGTGATCCCCGAAAATGCCTTTTTCGGCTGCGCGTCCCTTACGCACGTCGAGATCCCCGCGGCGGTAGTCTCGATCGGCGGCGGCGCTTTCCGCGATTGCAGCGCGCTCGGCAGCGTAACGTTTGCCTCAGGCGGGACACTTCTTTCCGTGGGAGACGACGCGTTCTCCGCGTGCGAAAGCCTGACGGAGATCGCTTTGCCCGATACGGTCATAAGCCTCGGCGGCGCTGTATTTTCCGACTGTACTTCACTTGTCTCTGCGGAGCTTCCGTCTGCTCTTTATACGCTTCCCGCGCGGACATTCTCCGGATGCAGTGCGCTTTCCGATTCCGTACTGCCCGACACCGTGCGCGAGATCGGAACGTACGCCTTTCGCGGCTGTTCGTCGCTCGCCGCGCTCTCTCTGTCGCCTTCGGTGACGACGGTGCGTGACTACGCCTTTACGGGCTGTACGGCGCTGACGTCGTTTACGCTGCCGGAAAGCGTTACGGCGGTCGGACGGGGCGCTTTTTCGGGCTGTTCCTCCCTGGCGGAGCTGGCGATCCCCTTCGTGGGCGGCGGAGCTGCGTCCAATGAATATCTGAGCTATCTGTTCGGGGGTACCCTGCAATCGGGCAGCGCTGTTCCCGCTTCGCTTGTCTCCGTCACCGTCCTCGGCGGCGGGCAGATCGCAAGCGATGCGTTCTACGGGTGTTCGTATCTGCAGGAGATCGTGCTTCCCGCAGGCGTCCGCTCGATCGGATCCCGCGCCTTTTCCGGATGTTCTGCGCTGACCGGACTGGTGATACCCGACCAGGTGCAGACGATCGGAAGGAACGCCTTTACCGACTGTACTTCCCTGGAATCGCTGACGCTGCCTTTCATCGGGGACAGCCGCACATCGAACAACTACCTTGCCTATCATTTCGGCGGGATGTATGCGGAAGACACTTTTGCCGTTCCTTCGTCGCTGCGCTCCGTTACGCTGACAAATGCGACAGTGCTTGCCGGCAGCGCATTTTACAACCTGACCTCTCTGGAAGAGATCGTGCTTCCCGAGGGGCTTCAGACGATCGGCGAGAACGCATTTTATAACTGCTCGTCGCTGACGGAGCTGACCGTTCCGGAGAGCGTGCAGTCCATCGGGCTTGGAGCGTTTTCCTCATGCAGCGGACTGGAAACGCTCACAGTGCCGTTTGTGGGGCAGAGCCGCACGCAGAACAGTTATCTCGGCTATAATTTCGGCTCAACCTATCCGAATAGCTACGGATCTGTTCCGGAATCGCTGAAAACGGTCACGGTCACCGATATCACGGCCGTTGCCGACAATGCGTTTTACGGCTGCAACTTCCTGGAGAAAGTCGGATTGCCGGACAAAGTGACTTCCATCGGCAGGAGTGCGTTCTCTTCCTGCCAGTCGCTCGAAGAGTTTGAAGTTCCGGCGCAGGTCGTCTCGATCGGGAACAATGCATTCTACGGCTGCTCTCGCCTCTCCTCCATCCGCCTGCCCGCCTCTCTGCGTTCGATCGGGGATTATGCATTCAACGGCTGTAACAGACTGTATGAAGTATTCAATGAGAGCGGTCTTCCGATCGTAAAGGGGAATTGGACGTATGGCGGCGTGGCGCAATTTGCGCTGAAAGTTTACCAAAGCGGCGAGGAGGAGATCCCCAAAGTCACGGCGGAAGGCTATACGTTCGCCCTTGCGGACGGAACATGGTGCTTATTCGGCTATCCGCAGGAGACGGAGCTGACGCTCCCCGCTTCGTTCAGATATGCGGACAGTCAGGTCACAGAGTACCAGATCCCGCAATATTTGTTCAGTATGGATTCCCGCCTTGTTTCCGTGGCGATCTCCGATGCGGTCACGGCGCTCGGACAATCTGTTTTTTCAAACGCTTCCGCATTGGAGCGCGTTACATTCGGCGCTTCCGCTCGGCTGACTGAGATCCCGAACGATGCGTTCTCCTACTGCACGTCGCTTACGGAGATCGAACTGCCCTCCTCGACAGAGCAGGTCGCAAATTATGCGTTTAGCGGGTGCAACAGTCTGCGGAGCGTGACCGTAAACGAAGCATTGCAGGAAATCGGATACGGGGCGTTCAACGGCTGCTATGCGCTGCGCGAGATCTTCAATTACAGCACGCTTCCGATGGAGATCGGGAGCGATGCGTACGGCGGCATCGCGCGCTATGCGCTCGTCATCCATACGTCGCCGGACGAAGCGGAGCGGGTGGAATATATCACGGCGGGAGGCATCCGGTTTGCACATTACGGCAGCAGCTGGGTTGCGATCGGCTGCGACGAGACCGTCTCTTCGCTCGATTTTTCCGCGCTCACTTACAACGGCGCGGCGATCACATCGTATTCGATCGCGCCGTATGCCTTCCAGGCGAATTACAATTTGAGGACGGTAAACTTCGGCGACGGGCTGACCGAGATCGGGGAATCCGCATTTGAAAACTGCGGGAATCTGCGCACCGTCCGTTTCGGCGACGGACCGAGCGCGATCGGAGCATATGCATTTGCGTGGTGTTATAATCTGGAATCGGTCGCTCTTCCGTCTGCATTGGAGACGATCGGAACGAATGCGTTTATATGCTGCTATGCGCTGACTTCCGTCACGCTTCCGGCGTCGCTGACTTCGATCGGGGACTATGCCTTTGGCGACTGCCGTTCGCTCGTAGAAGTCTGTAACCTGAGCAGGCTTTCCGTTGTAAAGGGAAGCGGGACGCACGGCGGGGTCGCCATGTATGCGTTGACCGTTTACGATTCCGCCGATGCGCTTTGTCCGCGCGTGGAATCAGACGGATTTCTCTTCCTCTGCATAGACGGCGAATGGACGCTCGCGCGCTATCTCTACGGAAGTTCGTATTATATAAACTTTACCTTGCCGGAATCCTTTGTCTATCAGGGGGAGCGGGTTTCGTCGTATGCCATTGCCGAAGACGCGTTCACGTTCTACGGCGGAACGACATATGTGATCCCCGATTGCGTCACGGCGATCGCCCCCGACGCGCTCACGCCAAACCAGAACCAGACGTATTACGTCTATTATACGGGGACGCAGGAGGCGTGGGAGGAGCTTACGGCCGGGCTTGACCTCAGGAACGTCATCGTCTATTTTTATACGGACTGTGTACATGAAAACGGCAAATATCTTTGGACATACGACGACTTCGGCAATATCGTCACGACGGTATTGTCCGTAAACGGGGTGTGCAGCGTATGCGGAGAGGAGATCCCGTAACGGGGAAAGGGAGAACAGGCATGATAAAACATCGGGAGATCATTGAAAAACTCACCTTAGAGCAAAAAACGGCGCTTCTCGCGTCGCTCAAGGCGCTCGCAAATCCCGAATATGCGGAGGCGGGGATCCCGTGCGTCCGTTACAGCGGGTCGGGCAGAATGAACGCGCGCTGCGGCAATCCGCTGCCCTCTTTTGCGGCAATGGCAAATTCATGGGATACCGCGCTGATCGCAGACGCCGCCTCTCTGCTTGCCGCGCAGGCGCATGCCGACGGTGTGAATTTTATGTTCACGCCCGTCCTGCGGTTAAAGAGCGATCCGTATCAGCGCGGGCTTTCGGAAGATCCGCTGCTCGCGGACCATTATGCCCGCGCGATCGTCTCCGCCTTTAAAAACGGGGGTGTCATGCCCTGTCTGAGCGGCTTTTCCCTGAATGAGCGCGATGTCGCACAGCTCGATGCAACGCCCGACGCCCGTGTCATGCACGAATATTTTTTCCGCCCGTTTGCGGCATATGCAGAGGGGGAGAATGCGGTCTCGCTCTCGTATACGCCTCTGAGCGGCGCCTATGCGGAGATGAACACAAAGAACATCGGCGACTATCTGAAAAAACAGTCGAAAAGCGGATATGCCGTCTGCACGCAGACGGATAAATCTGCCTGGACGCAGGCGGTTCGCGCAGGCGATTTGCTGTGGTCGGGCGATCTCGGCGCAGTCCGCGCCGCCGTGCAGCGATACACGGAGCTGGTAAACGCCGTCAATAAGGGGGAACTCGCTGCGGAAGAACTCGAAGACGCCTGCGTCCGCGGCGAAGCGCTGGATGAGCGGAGTCTGGACGAGGCCGTTGACCGCGCGATCGGATTTGCGTTTGCATGTGAGCGCGCGGCGCAGGCAAGCAAGACGGAGGAAAAACAGGATCTTGCCTTCCGTGTGGCAGCGGAGAGCATTGTTCTGCTCAAAAACGAGAATATGCTTCCGCTGAGAAAGGGCTGTTCGGTCGCGGTGATCGGAAGGATCCCCAGCGCGTTTTCCGCTTCGGAGACGGCGTTTGCGGAAGCTTTGCGCCGCGATGGCAAATTCACACTTGCAGGCACCGCCGCAGGGTACGACGTCTCCGGCGAGCGGAGCGACGACATGGCGGAAGAAGCGTGCCGGATCGCCGATCCGGCAGACGTCGTCGTGCTCTTTCTCGGCAGCGATGTCCGCCGCGAAGAAGAACTGCTTGCCGGCCGGAAGGTGAGGCTCCCCGCCAATCAGCTCGCGCTTGTCTCCGCGCTTGCCGAACGCGGCAAAAAAGTCGTCGCCGTTCTTGCAGGCAATGTGTATACGGATATGTCGTTTGACGGGGCGGTTTCGGCGCTGCTTGTCGCGCCCGTGGACGGAACAGGGTGCGCCGATGCGCTCCTTGCCGTTCTTTCCGGAGCGATCTCGCCTTCGGGGAAACTTGCCGTCACCTGTTTCGACGACGCAGACAGCGCCTTTGCAGCTGCCCGCGCCGACAAAGAGGCGGGAAAAAATAAAGTCGGAATGTTTATCGGGTACCGCCATTACGATACGGCGGGGATAAAAGTCAGGTATCCGTTCGGGTACGGACTCAGCTACACGACCTTTGAGTATTCCTCTCTGGAGGTCTCGTCGGAGAAGGTCTCTTTCACGGTGAAAAATACGGGCAGCCGCGAAGGCGCCGAGATCGCGCAGGTGTATCTCGGGAAGGTCGGTTCGGCTGCGATCCGCCCCAAAAAGGAGCTTGCGGCGTTCGCGCGCGTGACGCTGAAAGCGGGAGAGAGCAAACGCGTCACGCTGGCGATCGACGCGAAGGATATGGCGCTCTTCACCAACGAGGGGAAGATCGTGGAGCAGGGGGAATATGAAGTCTCCGTCGGCGGCTGCGTCGACAGGATCAGGCTGCGCGGGACGGTGACGTTCAAGGGAAAGCGGATCAGGCAGACGGGCGAAAAACTCTCGGACTATCTGCAAACGTATTCCAATGTTCTTACAGGCGGCTATACGTTCGGGAATATCAGAACGATGCCGCGCAAGGGCAGGAGACTGACTGCCACGGGAGCCGTTTTTACGGGGCTGTTCGCTTTGGCGGCGATCCTGCTGCTGATCTTCAATGCGACGGACATGATCCCGTACGAACTTTCGGAAGCCATGCTCGGCGTATTTATCATTTCGGCATGTTTGACCGTTTTGGGGATCATTCTGATCGTCGTCGGATGTCTTGTGCGCCGCCGTGCAGTCAGAAATGCAGAGATCATATCAAGGGAGAATACATCTATGCAGGACGAGCCTGTACAGCCGGAGAAGCCGTACGAATCGCTGTTTGACGACGTTTTCAAAGATGCCGATGAGGAAAGCGATGATGCAGGATCACAGACGCAGCCGCAGCGGAGAGGGAATGAGTTCTTCCGTCATTACGATGCGTCCGTAACATTCCCCGCCGCGTGCGGGAAACTGGTAAAATTTGCCGCAGACCGCGGACTTGTGCTCGACCGCAAAGCCGCGGCGAAGATCTTCTCGTCGATGTGCGCTTCCCGCCTGATCCTTTTAAGCAGCAAGACGCTCTCCTTTATCCCGAAATTGCTCGAAGTGCTCGGGGAGTTTTTCGGCAGCGGATGCTATATGGACCGATACACCTCTTTCCGCAGTGCGGAAGATATGCTGCTGCGCAGTTCGGAGAGCGGGTATCGCGCAAAATCGCAGATCGCCCGCGCAATTGCCGGCGCAGAGACGAAACGGAATACCGTCCACATGGCGGTGCTCGACGCAGTCTCTCCCGAAGATATTGTTAGATTTTTCATGCCGTTTGCCAGATATGTCAACTATCCGGACGGCGGGAGCGTCGTAACGCTGCGGGAGAGCGACCATTCGGAAAACGCTTACACTGTCTCGCCCAACGTCTGGTTTGTGTTCGTCCTCAAAGAGGGGGCGGATCTCTCCGCCGTCGACGCATATATCGCGAACATGGCTGCGTATCTCGACCTCGACGTCTCCGTGACGGAGGAGGCGGCGGAAAAGACCGAGGAGGATGCATTCGGGTATTATCAGCTTATGGGGCTGGGTCGTGCCGCGCGCGACGCGTTTTCGCTCGAGGAAGAAAAGTGCTGGAAAAAAGTGGATAAGTTCAGAGAATATGTTTCCCGTTCTGCGTCATTCAACATCGATAACAGAGAATGGACGCGCATGGAAAAGTATGCCTCGGCATATCTTGCATGCGGCGGAGAGCAGACGGAGACGCTCGACTGTATGGTGGCGGCAAAATTATTGCTTCCCGCCATGGCGGCGCTTGCAGGGAAACGCACCGACGGCGAGTATAATCTGCTCGGCACGCTCGATACCGTTTTCGGGGAAGAAAATATTCCGGAGTGCAAGCGTATTGCCTCTGCCTTCGGCATAGCGGCCGCAGATTGACGAAGAGGAGTTGAAAATGATGTCCTGCATGGGTTCAAAATTGCTTTCGGCGGCGGACTTTTTTTCAAAAGTGCTGCAATTTGCATCTTCCGGCTATGCCATTGTGGCATATGTGATCATTCTGCTTGTCATCATTGCGCTCGTCGTGATTTCGCTGATCGTGCGCGACGGCAAGACGCCCCGAGCGCTTCGCCTCGAGGGGGACGGGCAGACGCCTGCCGTCTGCGAGCCGGAAGAGCGCGTCGAAGAGAACGGCGGAACGGCGGAGGGAAGCGGCGGAGCGGAAGGAGAAAAGAAGGGAAACGGGATACGGTTTGAAGGGCTTACGGCGATCGACGCGGAGCGCGGGAAGTATGTTCGGGAGAACTACGAGGAGCGCATCACGCTGAAGGGGCTGTGCGAACGGTTCCGCAACTATGCAGCCGGAAGGCTTGGGCTGTATTATTCGGAGAGCGATATCCGTAGG
>CALVLR010000071.1 GCA_944340685.1 uncultured Clostridia bacterium
CTGAGGCGTGCCGATGAAGCCTGCAACGAACAGGTTGATGGGATAGTCGTACAGGTTCTGAGGCGTATCCACCTGCTGCATGAAGCCGTCTTTCATGACGACGATACGCGTACCCATCGTCATAGCCTCGATCTGGTCGTGCGTGACGTAGATGAACGTGGTCGCAAGGCGGACGTGCAGCTTGGAGATCTCCGTTCTCATCTGAGCGCGGAGCTTCGCGTCGAGGTTGGAAAGAGGCTCGTCGAGAAGGAAGACCTTCGGCTCGCGGACGATGGTTCTGCCGAGCGCAACACGCTGACGCTGACCGCCGGAAAGCGCCTTGGGCTTACGGGAAAGATAATCGGTGATGCCGAGGATCTCTGCTGCAGCTTTGACCTTCTCATCGATCACATCCTTGGGCACTTTGCGCAGTTTGAGACCGAACGCCATGTTGTCGTACACGGACATATGCGGATAGAGCGCGTAGTTCTGGAAGACCATTGCGATGTCTCTGTCCTTGGGGACGACGTCGTTGACGAGCTTGCCGTCGATATACAGTTCGCCCGAAGAGATCTCTTCAAGGCCTGCGATCATACGCAGCGTCGTGGACTTACCGCAGCCGGAAGGACCGACGAAGACGACGAACTCTTTATCGCGGATGTCGAGGCAGAAGTTGAACACCGCCTGGTTGCCACCCGGATAGATCTTGTTGATGCCTTTGAGCAAAAGACCTGACATAATTTCCTCTCCTTATCAAGAAAACATATTTTATACGGATATTTTACTATATTTTCTCCCAAACCGCAATAGGCAAACCAAACAAAAACCCCGTGCAATATTGTAAAAAATGCCCAAAAATTTCGGACGCCGTGCCGCTCATTCCGCAGGGCGCGCGCTGTCGGCAACGACGATGCCGTCGGAAAGCTCGATGATACGGTCGCCGTAGGCTTCCGCGAAATCCCTGTCGTGCGTGACGACGATGACAAGCTTTCCCGCAGAGAGTTTTTTGAGCAGGGCAAGAATGCTCTTGCCCGTATTTTCGTCGAGCGCACCCGTCGGCTCGTCCGCAAACAGGATCTTCGGGTTCTTGACGAGCGCGCGCGCTATCGCGACGCGCTGGCGCTGTCCTCCGGAGAGTTCGGCGGGCTTGCGCTTGCCCATATCTTCCAATTCGACCTCTTTGAGAATGTCGTCGATCACGCTCTCGTCCACCTTTTTCTTCTGCAATTCGAGCGCGATCCCGACGTTATCACGCACGGTAAACTCGGGCAGAAGGTTGTACTCCTGAAAGACAAAGCCCACGTTATGGTTGCGGTATCTGTCCCAATCGGCGTCTTTGAAGTTTGCGCTCGACTGCCCGTCGAGGACGATCTCGCCTGCCGTCGGCTTATCCAGCCCGCCCATGAGATGCAGCAAGGTAGACTTTCCGGAGCCGCTCTTCCCCAGAATAAACACCATACCCGTATCGCCGAACGTGAGATTGACGTTCCTCAGCGCCTGCACAGGTTCTCCTTTTTTGACGTGATACGTCTTGCTTAAACCAATTGCCTGAAACATATTTTACCTCCTTGTAATAACAAAATTTAACGACAACTATACTTCATGGCGGCGTATCGCCACTACGGGCGGCTGTTTTGCCGTTCTGTAAATGGGGATAAACGCCGAAAGCAGCGAAACAACGATGCTCACCGCAAACACGATGACAAACGGAAGTACGGAAAACTGCACAAATACGATGCTCACCGCGAGGTTGCCGCGTACGATCGCGTTGACGGACGGAATGAGCGCTATGGTAAGAAGGCTGCCGAGCAGCGCCTGCAACAGCGCAAGCAGCAGGCTCTCCGTGAGAAAGATGAACGCCACATCCTTTTTTCCGGCGCCCAAAGCGCGCAGGATCCCGATCTCCCCTTTTTTGCTCTCCAGAGAAAAGCTGATAAACTGATAGATGAGCACCGCGCAGAACACCGTAAGTCCGATCCCGATGTATCCGAATACGCTCTGCATGGAGGAAAGCTGACCGGCGCTCTCGTCAAAGGAACGCAGCGTTTCCGATTCTAAGGCAAACGTCTCGCCCGCCTCGATCGCCTGCAAAAACGCCTCGTCCGCAGAAAAAGACGCACCCTTTTCAAACAGGGCATACTGCCCGTATCCGCCCGTATACTCCGTGAGATATTCCTCCGAGACATAGATCGCGTCATAATAATCGATCCCGTGGCTGACGCTTGTCCCGTTCATGGCGTGTTCATACGGGCATTCCCCGTAATCGACAATGCCGACGATCGTCGCTTCCAGTTCTGCATACTCTCCCGTGAGCTCGTCGGAAGCGGCATAGTCGCGCAGCGTAATGCGGCGCGCTTCCCTGATAAAGGACGCAGCGTCCGTCACGGGATAGACATAGTCGCGATCGTAAACGAGCGTGCCCGTCTCATAGTCGATACGGATCGGCGAAGCGATGTTATCATAGTATCCGTTTTCAAGAAAGAGCCTGAATTGACACATGCTCAGAGCCACCTCGTTCCGCTGTGCGGGCAGCCGCCCGATCACGGTGATCCCCGCCTCCTGCAGCGCCGCCTCGTCCGCGGCAATGACGTAATACGGCGCGTCGTACAGCGCGCCCGTCGTCCCGTACGCCGTGGATTCGGGATCGAGAAAGGCGGTAAACGTCGGGGCGATCCCGCCGTTTGAAGCACAGAGGGAGAACGGCCGCCCCGTATCCGTCAACAGAGCGAGGTCATCTTGCGAAAGCGGATATAATTTCCCCTGCACGACATAGCGTTCGTCGAACGTATAGACGCTCTCGAGACGGGCGGACGCCGCGTCGAAGCGCGACGCGGAAACGGCGGTCCCCAGAAGCCCGAGCGCCACCGTGGCCAAAACCACCACGATCAGCAGCCGAAAGGTATGTGCGAACAGATTTCTCATGCCCATTCGAAAAATTGTTTTTACGCGCATACACTCCTCCTTTATCATTTTTTCTGAGATACGAGTACTTTTTTGTCTGTGCGGAGCCTGCCTTATGAACAGATCATGCCCCCGACCAAGGGAGATCGGTGAAGGGATTTGTCTTCACCTTTTTGCGGAACAGGCGGAAGTCTTTCTTGTTGAGATTATCTACAACAGGTGTACGGAACACGAGCCACACCGTGACGAGCGTGGTCACCGCCGCGATCAATAGCGGCACCCCGAACGTGAACAGCCACGTCTGCCACCCCAGCGTGAAGGGATAGAACTGAGAAACAACGATACCGCGCGAGGCCGCATCTGCCTCAAACCCCGCATTCATCTGTGCCATAAAGGCAAACTCTATGCCAAGCGCGCCCAAGGAACATAGAAGACAAAACAACAGAATCGGCACGCCGATCGTCAAAATCATCTGCCATTTGCTTGCGCCCATGGACTGCATAATTCCCACCCCGCGGCGCTTGCCCATAACGGTACTGAAACACAGATACATGAGAAGTATCGCTGCAAACACCCCGAGATAGGGTACAATTTGAAAATACATTCTGACCTCTGAATATACCATACTCAGGGCACCGAACAGGTCTTCTTCCGCCAGCGAGTGCTGATATGCGGGATGATATTCTTTGATCCCGACCGTCATATAGTACCAAAACGTTTCATCGTTTTGCCAGTCTGTAAGAAAACGAAAAACTTCGTCGGCATAGTCGCCGCGCCGCAATGTAATGGCATGAACGCTGACATTCCTATCCGAATGGAAATCCTCTGCGCCATAAAACCGCTCGTCATAACAGTCAAGATATTCCTGACTGATGATTACGCCGATGTACGGCGGAAAAGAATAGCCGCCATAGAGAAATCCCATATAGGTCTGCTCTCCCTGCACCGTTTCCGTCCAGACATACCGTTCTACGAACTGCTCCTCTTCCAAATCGGTACGAACAACACCGACGATCGTGGCATCAAACGTGACCGGCACGGACTCCGTTACGGTGTAGCCGCTTCCCTTATCCCGCACGGAGACATTACGGTCAGTCAATGCGATCGTCTTGCCGATTATATCCGCTTCGTTGTTGATCTCGTACACCGTGCCATCCGTACTCTTATAGCCGTAACATAAAAAACTGTTGTACAGCCACTGCGGGATAGCGACTTCGTTCTTCTTCTCGGGGAGCTTGCCCACCAGCTCATACCCGAATTCCTTGATTGCTTCTTCGCTGCTGTACACCGTAAGTTTCCGATAGAAGTTGTTATATATCGTCATATTGTCCCCGCCACCTCCGGAAGAAAGTCCGTATGGCGTTGCCGCAAGCGGCGCAAACAGCGTTTCACCCTGATATTCCCCGTACAGCCCGATCCCTGTGCCATTGAGATAATCCCCCAGTCGATACGTTCCATAGAGATACGCCGACTCATCCATCAGTCCGGTGTTGCATCCGACATCCAGCGCATATTCACAGCCGATTTGCTGAAATTCCGCAAGATGCTCCGCGCTCAAAGAACCAGGATCAAGTAAAGTATATCCGCCGTTCGATCCAATACACACATACTTATCATCGGAATGATCGAAAAAGAGTTCCCTCTCCCATGCCAATGAATTGTAGTTTGCAAGGAACACACACATTCCTGCAACGCCGAGCGCCGCTATTGCCGTGAGAAAACTCGCGATCATCCGCACGGGATTGCGCAAAAGCATCTGCAAACCGTATTTAAAACGCAGTTTCATATTGTCCCCCCTTTTGTGAATATTTATCGACGCTCAATTCTTTGAAGGCGGCAAATGCGAGCGCGAAAAGCACAAATTCTTTGTACTTCAATTATATCATAAAAGAAATATTTGTCAATATACATTCTGGTTACATTTTGAAAATTTTTTGGCAACTTTTGCGCAAATTG
>CALVLR010000072.1 GCA_944340685.1 uncultured Clostridia bacterium
GAAGATTTTCGCGCCAGATTTTTGTGAAGATGACGCAGTAATACCGAGGTATTGCAAGGAAGATGAGCAAAAAGATGCCGAAAAGATTCCGCCAAAGGCGTGGTTCGTATTTTTCCCTTACAGTATAGTATACGCCAAAATTGTGAAAAAATCAACGGTTTGAGAGGAATTGCTTCCAATGTCATGAAAAATGCATACAAAAGCGGCGCGAACGGTTCGCGCCGCTTTGGATTTGTAAAGTTATCGTTCAGATAAGATCGCCCAAAAGGTCGTCCATGTCATACAGCCCCGGCGCCCTGCCCGAGAGCCAAGCCGCCGCCTTGAGCGCGCCGGAGGCAAATACTTTGCGGCTGCGCGCCGAGTGGGAGAGGGTGACGATCTCGTCCTGTCCTGCAAACATTACCTCATGTTCGCCCACGATCGTTCCGCCGCGCACGGCATGGATGCCGATCTCGCTCGTTTTGCGCTCGCCGACCATTCCGTGCCGCCCGTACACGTTCTCCTTGCCGCCGCCGAATCCCTCGTTCACGCTCTTTGCAAGCATGAGCGCCGTGCCGGAGGGGGCGTCCTTCTTGGTGTGGTGGTGCCGCTCGATGATCTCGCAGTCGAAGCCGTCGCCGAGGATTTCCGCGGCTTTTTTGGCAAGCCGCTGCAGAAGATTGACGCCGATCGAAAGATTGCCCGTCTTGAATACGGCAATTTTTTCAGCCGCCCGCGCAATGCGCGCTTCGTCGCCTTCTGTAAAGCCCGTTGCGGCGAGCACCGCGGGAATGCCGCGCGCTTCGCACCATGCAAGGGTGCTTTCCAGCCCGCTTGCAGAGGAAAAGTCAATGACTGCGTCAGCCGCCAGGCGGACTTCGGAAATGCTCGTGTAAAGCGGGAAGGGAGCGGGGGCAGATACGACGTCTATCCCTGCGGCGATCTGAATGCCCTGTTCTGAGGCGACTTCCGCTACATTCCTGCCCATGCGCCCGCATGCGCCGACCAGAATGATCTTCATGCCTTTACCTCCAGGCCGAACGCCTGCATGGCGCCGCGCAGCAGGGCGGCGTGCGCTTCCTCGATGGGCGTGAGCGGCGCGCGCGGCTCGCCCGCGGCAAAGCCGAGCATGTTCATGCCCGCCTTGACGGGAATGGGATTGACTTCCGCAAAGCATGCCTTCGAGAGGGGAGCGAGCGCGTCGTTGAGGGCGTTTGCTTCGGCAAGGTCGTATGCCTCTACGGCGCACACAAGCTCTTTTACCGCCTTCGGCGCAAGATTGGAGACGACGGAGATGACCGCCGTCCCGCCTGCGCAGAGGATGGGCAGATTGAGTGCGTCCTCGCCCGAATAGAGGTCGCATTTTCCGCGGATGAGACGCGCCGTTTCGAGTACCTGCGCCATGTTTCCGCTCGCTTCCTTGATGCCCGCCATATTGGGGATCTCGGCGATTCTAGCCATCGTCTCGGGCAGGATATTCACTCCCGTGCGGGAGGGCACATTGTAACAGATGACGGGGAGCTTCGTTGCGCCGCAGATCGCCTTATAGTACTCGATGAGGCCGTTTTGTGTACATTTGTTGTAGTAGGGCGTTACGGCAAGGATGCCGTCTGCACCGAGCTGTTCGGCGAGCTGCGTCATGCGCACGGCTTTTGCCGTGTTGTTGCCGCCCGTGCCGAAGATGAGTTTTGCGCGCCCCTTAGCTGCCTTCACGGCGCAGCGCATGAGCGCCTCTTTTTCCTCTTCGGTCATGGTGGCGGGCTCTCCCGTCGTGCCGAGCACGACGAGCGCGTCCGTACCGCCTGCGATCTGGTACTCGATCATTGCTTCAAACGCCGCAAAGTTGACGCCGTTTTCCGTGAACGGCGTGATCATCGCCGTCGCGCTTCCTTTTAAAAATCCGGTCATGTGGACTCCCTCAATTTTGGTATAGGATTTTTTGTCGTTGGAATTAGCTGCTCAAAACAGATACAAGCAAAATCGCATTTTGCTATAAAATTACGTTGCAAAAGGCGTCACTGCGTTATGCCTTTTGCGCCTTTTTGCGGAAGAGTGAGCTCGCGTGTGCAAAACTGTTGCGAAATACACGCGAGCGAGAGAAACCGAATGCAAAGCCGTAGGTGAACATTGGGTTTCTCTAAATTTCACGAAGATTTTTCCCATCAGTTTGGGAAAATCTGTGAACCCTTTTAGTCAAAATACCCTTTCGCGGCAAGCAGTTCCGCCAGCAGTACCGCGCCGCCCGCTGCTCCGCGCAGCGTATTGTGAGAAAGTCCGATAAATTTGTAGTCGAAGAGGGTATCTTCGCGCAGTCTGCCTGCGCAGACCGCCATGCCGTTTTCCGTCATGCGGTCGAGTTTCGCCTGCGGGCGGTTGTCTTCCTCAAAATAGTGGATAAACTGCTTGGGCGCGGAGGGGAGATGAAGCGCCTGCGGCTCCCCCGCAAAATCCGCCCATGCCTGCAAAATTTCCTCTTTGGTCGGTTTTTTCTCGAAGGATACAAAAACCGCTGCCGTATGCCCGTCGGAGACAGGCACTCTCAGGCACTGCGCCGTGATCACTGGACCGTCCGCACCCACGATCCCGCTTCCTTCGACGCGTCCCCAGATTTTCAGGGGTTCCTCTTCGCTCTTTTGCTCCTCGCCGCCGATATAGGGGATCACGTTGTCCACGATCTCGGGCATCGTCGCAAACGTTTTGCCTGCGCCGGAGATCGCCTGATAGGTCGTGACCGCAGCGCACTTGATGCCGTATTTTTTCAGAGGGTGCAGGAGCGGCACATACGATTGCAGCGAGCAGTTGCTCTTGACGGCGATGAACCCGCGCTTGGTCCCGAGGCGTTTTCTCTGCGCCTCGATCACGGCGAGGTGATCGGCGTTGATCTCGGGAATGACCATGGGGACGTCCTTCGTGCCGCGGTGCGCGTAATTGTTGGAGACGACGGGTATCTCGAGCTTCGCGTAACGCTCTTCCAGCGCCTTGATCTCGTCTTTTTTCATATTGACGGCGCAGAAGATGAAATCGACCATGCCGACAAGTTTCTCCGCGTCAGCCTCGGCGTCCATCACGACCATATCTTTGGCGTAGGCGGGAATGGGGGTCGCCATCGCCCATTTTTCGCCCACGGCTTCGGGGTATTTTTTTCCCGCCGAGCGCGCGCTTGCAAGGAGCGCGACAGGGGTGAAGAGGGGGTGACCGTCCAGGAGCGTCACAAAGCGCTGACCGACCATGCCCGTCGCGCCGACAACGCCGACTCTGTATGTTTTTTGCTGCATATAAGAACTCCTTCAAAGTGGAATACGAAATGGATGTTCCGCGTGGGGAACGCCTCCGCATGGGCGCCCTGCAGGATGCGGAAAATAAAAAAGGAGAAGCCAAAACCGCTCCTCTCGCCTTCGTCACAGTTGCCGAAAAAGCGCTTCACCGGGGGCGGTGACAGGAATAAAGGTATTCTCCCGTATTCCCAGCGCGCCCTGTAAGGATCTGAC
>CALVLR010000073.1 GCA_944340685.1 uncultured Clostridia bacterium
GTTTCAAAGACGGGGCTGCCGGTGCCGTCGATGATCGCGTCGTACGAGCAGATCGTCCCGTCGATGTATTCCTCCATGATATAGCCCTTGTGCCCCGCCGCGAAAAAGCTTTTTAACTCCTCTTCGCTCGCAATGCGGTAGGTCGCGTTGGCGCCCACGCCGTTATCCGGCTTGACGACCGCGCGCCCGACTTCCTGCAAAAATGCGCGGCAGGCCTCGTAGTCCTCCGCCATGCAGTAGCGGGCGACCGGAATATGCGCCTTTTCGTAGCACGCTTTCATTTTGGACTCGAACTTGACGGGCGGCATATCGGCGGAATGGAATCCCGTTGAAATATTGAAATCGTCGCGAAGGCGCGCATTCTGTTCCAGCCAATACTCGTTGTTGCTCTCCAGCCAGTCGATCCTGCCGTATTTGAAGGCAAAGAAGGCGCAGGCGCGGTACACCTCGTCGTAATTTTCCAAAGAGCCGACCTTATAATATTCGGTGAGCGCGGCTTTCAGCTCGGGTTTCAGCTCATCGTACGGGCAGTCGCCGATACCGAGCACATTCAGACCGCGCTTTTTCAGCGCGGCGCAAAAGCGCCAATAGCTCTCGGGAAAGTTGGGGGAAAGAAAAATGAAGTTTTTCATATGCATACCTCTCCGCGGAATTGCCGCGGCCGATCTATTCCTCTTGTTCCTGTACGGAAAACCCCATAAAACGGAGCGCTTCCGGCAGACGTTTCCGCCATGCCTGTTCGTTGTGTTTTGCGCCCTTGATGAGCCGGAACGCATAGCTTCCGCCCCATGCGGCAAGCGCCGCCTGCACTGCGTCGAGCGCTGCGCGCTGCCCCGGATAGCGCGGACTCAGTTCCGCGGTCCCGTAATCGAAATACAGCCTGCCGTCGGCAGGGAAATTTTTCACGAGCGCAGCGCTCTTCTCCGTATCCGTCCATACGGCGGCAGACATGGCGATCGCGCCGGAAAACACGCTGCCGTAATCGGCAAGCGCATACATCGCCATCAGCCCGCCCATCGAACTCCCGTATATAAAGGTATGCGCGCGGTCGGGAAGCGTCGGGTAGCGCGCGTCGATGAGCGGTTTCAGCGTACCTGTCAGCCAATCCATATATTGTTTGCCCTTCCCCTCCGAACGCTCTTTCCCGAACGTAAACGCGAACGGCGAATATTCCGTGAGCCTGTTTTTCAGATCGCAGTCCACGCCGACCGCGATGAGCGGGACTTCGCCTGCGTCGAGCAGATCGCCGAGGCGAAGACTGTTCCCGAACGGAGAACGCCCATCGAAGAATGCGGTCTGCCCGTCGAACAAATAGAGTACGGGGCAGGGCGCTTTCGTCTTCGGAAGATAGACGGAGACGGTGCGCGCCTCATCGCCCGCAGGCGCGGGCACGGTAACAGAGAATTCTTCAATCATTTGTCAAATATTATATCTCACGTCACACCAAAAGTCAATCGCCTGCTCAAGAAATCCCTGCCGCACGATAAAAAACTGCTTCATTTTGTTGACAATTCCCATAAACATAATTATAATGTGCAATGAATTTGTCACAGGAGAATATGACATGATCGAGATACAACCGGTAAAAACGCGCCGCCAGCGCAGGGAATTTGTAAACTTCCCGCTCAGGCTCTACAAGGGGAATGCGTGCTTTGTACCGCCCCTCTACGCCGACGAAATGAAGATCTTCCACTCCGATTATCATTATTACGACGACGCGGAAGCAGTTTACTACCTTGCCCGCCGCGACGGAAAAACCGTGGGGCGCATTTCGGGCATTCTGCACCGCAAGAGCAACGAAAAATGGAACCAGCGGCGCGTACGGTTTACGCGCTTTGACTGCATCGACGATCAGGAAGTCGCCTCTGCCCTCTTCGGCGCAGTGGAGGCGTGGGCGAAAGAAAAAGGCATGGAGGAAGTCGTAGGCCCCCTCGGCTTTTCCGATTTGGAGCGCGAGGGACTTCTGATCGAGGGATTCGACGAACTCTCCACCTTCGAGGAACAGTACAACTACCCCTATTACCAAAAACTCATCGAACATCTGGGCTACGAAAAGGAAGTCGATTGGATCGAACACAAACTCTATCCGCCCGAGACGCCAGATCCGCGCATCCGAGAAATGCGCGAAAAGCTGCTCAAACGCTATCGCCTGCACATGAGCGACGCGAAAACGGCAAAGGAATTCATCCGCCGCTATCAGGACGACTTCTTCCGCATTCTCGACGATACTTACGCCGAGATCTACGGCACGGTGCCTTTTACCGAGAAGATGAAACAGGAGCTCGTAAAGAACTTCAAACTGCTCATCGATGTACGCTATGTCGCCATGGTGCTTGACGAGAACGAAAAGCCCGTCTGTTTCGGACTGTGTTTTCCCTCGATCGCAAAGGCGGTGCAAAAAGCAGGCGGAAGGCTCACGCTGCCCACCATTTGCCGCGTGCTCAGATCGGTCAAAAAGCCGGAGATCATCGATCTTGCGCTCATCGGCGTCGTGCCCGCGTACCGCGGCGTCAGCCTCGTGATGATCGACGAGATCATGCGCATGCTCACCCAGGGGAGCGCAAAGTACTGCGAGACAAACCTCAACCTTGAGGACAATTACAGCATCCATAACCTTTGGAAAAACTTCCGCAGCATTCAGCACAAGCGCAGAAGAGCGTTCGTGAAGAAGATCTGAACGCGATATGAAGCCGCGCGGCACCCGAACGGGCGCCGCGCGGCTGTTATTTTGCGTGTTTCTTTCAGATAAAACTCAGTTCTTTCTGTATACGCACGCCGTATGCGGCGGGAGATAAATATCGTTGAGGTTGCGCACCTGCCCGTCCAGAAGGTTGACACCCTCCGCCTCCTCCACGCGCACGGTGCAGTCGCCGTCGCCGATGTTGACGGCGACGATCATCTTCTCCCCGTTATATTCGCGCACAAAGGAAAAATTGGTGTTCATACAGGTCGCCTTCGCATAGGTGCCGTAGCTGAGCGCAGGGCATTTTTTTCTGATCTCGGCGAGCTTCTGAATGTGTCTGACAAGCTCGGGATGCGCCGTCTTATCGACGTCGTCGATGCAGGGGCGGAGCTTGTAGTCGAGATCGGACTTATCCCCCTCGATGCCGAACTCCGACCCGTAATAGATGCAGGGGATCCCCGGCATCGTGAAGAGCAGCGTATAGAGATTGAGCAGATTCGCCTTGTTTTTCAATGCGGTACAGGCACGCTCGACGTCGTGATTGTCGACAAAATTCAGAAGGTGCTTCCCCTTGAAGAGCGCCCACGGGGTATCGGCAAACAGGCGGCTCATGGAGTGCTCGATCTCAAAGAGGTTGTTCGAATTGAACGCGGAGACCATACTGCGGAAGCCCTCGTAATTGGTGATGGAATCGAGGCGCTCCGGACAGA
This sequence comes from uncultured Clostridia bacterium, assembly GCA_944340685.1. Taxonomy (GTDB): domain Bacteria; phylum Bacillota; class Clostridia; order Christensenellales; family Borkfalkiaceae; genus Gallimonas. Next base: position 3,394 of record CALVLR010000073.1, read on the forward strand.
CGTTCTGCTGAAAATTGTTGTTGTGAATGACTTCGCCGACGAGGAAAAATTCGCTCTTTTCCGCATTCACCGTGCGGCGCAGAAGTTCCATGAACCAAGGCGGCAGCAGATAGCTCACGTCGAGCCGCAGCCCGTCAATGCCGAACTCCCTGATCCAGAAACGCACCGCGTCCATGAGGTAGTTCTGTACGTCCTGATTTTCCAGCCGCAGCTTGACAAGCTCGGGGTGTCCCTCCCAATTCTCGTAGTCAAGCCCGTCATTATAGCGGGAATTGCCGTAAAAATTGATATTGAACCAGAAGCGGTAGTCCGTCCCCTCCCGCTTTTCGAGCACTTCGCGGAAGGGAGGAAACATTCTGCCGACGTGGTTGAACACGCCGTCTAAAACGACGCGGATCCCCGCCTCATGGAAGGACTGCACAAGCGCCCTGAACTCCTCGTTCGTGCCGAGGCGGCGGTCGATCCTATAAAAATCGACGGTATCGTAGCCGTGGCGCTCGCTCTCGAAGAGCGGATTGAAGAGCACCGCGCCCACGCCGAGTTCTTTCAGGCGCCCGATCTCCGCCGCGATCTTTCCGAGACGGTGACGCGTCTCGCCGAAGTCGTTCTCGCGCTCCGCCCCGCAGAAACCGAGCGGATAGATCTGGTAAAATACACTTTCGTCAAACCACATATTGTGTCATCTCCTTATCTTCGCATCGACCTATTGTAGCACAGGGAGCGGATTTTGACAAGGGGGTTTGGCAAATTTTTCCTGAATTTTCGGGCGCTCACGCTTTCGCTTCCGGCGGCCGCTCCGGCTGCATGGCGTACGTTTTCAGCACACCGCGCAAAATTTCTGCCGCGTTGCGCTGTAATTCTCCGAGGGCAATGCCGCCCCTTTTTCCGAGCGTGGCGAGCAGCGTGCCGTCCGGCCTGTGCCTGCCGACATATTTTCCGCCCGGCATTAAAAGATTCACCCCCGCCCGCACGCGGTAGGCATTGACGCGGAGCTTCGGAAACTGCGGACAGCGCGCGGAACGCATCCACCAATCCGTCATCACGCAGCCGTCAAATCCCCATTCCCCGCGAAGGATCCCGCGGACAAGTTCAAAATGATAGTGCGCCCAGACGCCGTTGATCTTATTGTAGGAGGTCATGAGAAAATGCGGTTTCCCCTCCTTCACGCAGATCTCGAAGCCTCTGAGATAGATCTCGCGGAGCGCGCGTTCCGAAAGGCGGGAATCGTTTGCATTCCGGTTGTATTCCTGATTGTTGCAGGCAAAGTGCTTGGGACACGCCGAAGCCCCTGCGGACTGCACCCCGCGGACCGCCGCCGCGGCGATTTTGCCCGTGAGACAGGGATCCTCCGAATAATATTCAAAATTCCTGCCGCACAGCGGGTCGCGGTGAATATTCATCCCGGGCGCCAGAAGAACGTGCGAGCCGAGCCGCTTCATCTCTTCCCCCACGGCACGATACAGTTCTTCCACGAGCGCGGGATCGAACGTGCTCGCAAGCAGCGTGCCGATGGGCAGAAGCGAAGCCGCCGCATGCAGGCGGATCCCGGAGGGGCCGTCCGTCGCGGTGACGGGCGGGACCCCTTTCTCCCGCAGAGACGGGAGAACGCCGCCGAACACGCCCGCATTCCCCGAAGCGCCGAGCGGGCTGTTCATCGTGTAGTCGCCGCGGCTGATCGCTTCAAGTTCCGCAGGCGAAAGCTGCGCAACGAACTCCTCCATCGTTGCTTTGCCCGCTGCCACATCGCCGAGCGTACACGGACATGCCCCCGCCGAAAATGGTGCGGGAATACTTTCTTCCATGGCGGCGCGGACGTCCGACTGCGGTGCAACCGCGGACATGGTGCCGCCATTTTGCGTGAGCGTGCAGAAGCCGGCGCGCGGCGCAGCGCGGCGGGCGCACTGTTCAAAGACGCGCTCCGCGCGCGTAAATCCCCCGATCCTCTGCGCGGAGAGCACATCGCCGCCCGCATACAGTTCATAGGTTCCCCCCTGCAATACCCACGCCGAGCGCGCATCATCGTACACGCAGAGATCGCGGTCCGACACGGGGATCGTGAGCGTCTCCTCCTCGCCGGAAGCGAGGCACCTCGTCTTGGCAAAGCCGATCAGCTCCCTTGCAGGCGACTCGACGGGCGCACCCGGCTTACGCACGAAGAGCGTAACGGCCTCCCGCCCCGCGCGGCTCCCGACGTTTTTCACCACAACGCGCACTTCGCCGCCGGTATACTCCGCCCTGCGGGAGAACGCCGTATAGCTCAGCCCATGGGCAAACGGAAAGCGGACAGGGACGCCGAACGTGGAAAAATAGCGGTAACCGACGTAAATATCCTCATAATATTCATTATGGCGCGCGCCGCCGAAGTGTCGGGCGGAGGGATGGTCGGAATACGCCCGTGCGACCGTATCGGGCAGCCTGCCGCAGGGGTTTACCTTGCCGAGCAGTACGTCTGCGCAGGCGTTGCCCGCCTCCATACCGCCCTGCCAGACGATGAGCGCCGCGCCGACCGCGGGGTCGTCCAGAAAAGAAAAATCCATGATATTTCCGATGTTGAGTACGACTGCGACATGCGCAAACGCACCCTTGACTTGCGCAAGCAGCCTCTCCTCTTCGCGGGTGAGATAGAAACTCCCGCGCTCAAGTTCGTTGTCGCGGTCCTCCCCCGCCGCCCTGCCGATGATGACGACGGCAGTGTCCGTCTCTTTGGCGCAGGCTGCGATCTCCTCATCGCGAAGGGGCATTTCGGGGTAACTCCACGGCCAATCCCCCCAGCCGCCCTTTTCGGCGGGGTACGCCTTCGACCATTCCTCATAGCGGTGTGCGAGCGCGCCGACGAGGGGCGCTCCCGCCCCTTTCAGTCCTTCGAGGATACTCACGGCATACGGTTTTCTCACGTCGCCGCCCGAACCGTAGCCCGCAAAAAAAGTATCCGTCTGCACCCTGCCGAAGAGCGCAAATTTACCTGTAAGCGGGAGCGTACCGTCGTTTTTGAGAAGCACGGCGCCCTCCGCCGCAACGCGCCTTAAAAGCGCAGACATCGCAGGATCCGCCTCTCCGCCGCCCGTACCGCCCGTCTGCGTCTGCACAAGACTGCTTCCCGAGAGCCTGAGATAGAGTTTTGTAACGAAATTTTTTACTCTGCGCTTGAATTTCCGCATGCCGCACCCCTTTTATTGCCAATATTCTAACATAATGCCTTGTAAAAGTCAATCGCTGCACCGCTGACTCCGAAGTAAAATCCCCTTGCTTTTTTTTGATTTCGTGCTATACTGTAAGGGAAAAATACGAACCACGCCTTTGGCGGCATCTTTTCGGCATCTTTTTGCTCATCTTCCTTGCAATACGCGGGTATTGCTTCGTCATCTTCACAAAAATCTGGCGCGAAAATCTTCTCGCCAAAGGTGCAAAGCAATCAAAAGCGGCAGATGTGCGTCTCAGACGCGGCGAAGCCCGCAGCGCGTGCTCGGCGGCACGGGCAAGGGTT
>CALVLR010000074.1 GCA_944340685.1 uncultured Clostridia bacterium
CAAAGAAGGCGACAGGATCGCCGTCTGCATTTCTGGCGGGAAAGATTCCTTTCTGCTTGCAAAGTGCATGCAGGAATTGCAGCGGCACGGGGAAGTTCCGTTCGAACTTGTATTTCTCGTGATGGATCCCGGCTACGCGCCTGAGAACCGCGTCCGCATTCAGGAAAATGCCGAAAAAATGGGCGTTCCCGTCCGTTTCTTTGAGAGCGACATCTTTGCGGTGGTTGATTCCGTGAATACGGGCTCGCCCTGCTATCTCTGCGCACGCATGCCCAGGGGGTATCTGTACGAATTTGCCAAGCAGTGCGGCTGCAATAAGATCGCGCTCGGGCATCACTTTGACGATGTTGTCTCCACAACGCTCCTGAGCATGTTTTACGGCGCAGAGATCAAGACGATGATGCCCAAACTCCGCTCCACGAGTCACGAGGGAATGGAACTGATCCGCCCGCTGTATGCGGTGCGCGAGCGCGATATTGTGGCATGGGCGCAGTATAACGGACTCTTATTTCTCAACTGCGCGTGCCGCTTTACCGAGCGCGTCGCAAACAAAGAGGACGAGAGCAAACGGCGGGAGATGAAAGAACTTCTTTCCCGTCTTGAACAAAGCAATCCCGACGCTGCCGACAATGTGTTCCGGAGCATGCATAATGTTGCGCTCGACTGCATCGTCGGTTGGCGCAGGGGCGGCGCGCGCGGCTCGTTTCTCGACGAATACGACGACTGAATTTTTTGAAAATTTTTCCCCGCGCTCTTGCTGAAAGACGAAAAATCATATATAATAGATAAGAAGTAATGCGCAGCCTGTTTGGAATGCGCAGGAGGCGGAAGATGACGTTACAGGTATTGCAGGAATATCTCGATGTTGTTAAGTGGAAGGACAGCGAAAAGATCCATGCGGATATGTGCGGGCGGTACGCGCGCTGCCGTTATTGCACGAGAACAGAAGATTTTCCCTGTGCGCGGGCGCACAACAGGCTTGCGGAGATGATGGCCTCGCCCGTTCAGGACCGCATTCCGGAATGGCTTCTTCCCGAGCCTGAAATCGATGAAGATCTGCTGCGCGCGCAGAGTGCGGAAGAGCCTGCGGCGGAGACTCCGGCAGAGGAGGTGCCTGCGGAAGAGCCCGCTTGGGGATCGGCTGCGGGAACTTCCGAAGAAGCGCCTGCCGAAGCGCAGGAGACGGACGCCGCATTGCAGCCGTCGCCCGAAGATACGCTTCAATCAGCACAGGGGAACCTTGCAGAGCAGCTCGCAGAAATGCCGCCGTCGCCTAAGGAGCCGCGTCTGACCGTACGCCCTCGTCCGCACGTCATTGTACGCGGCTATAAGGGAGAAACGCGTATCTGTACGCTGCAAAGAAAATTGCCGAAAGTTTCAGACGTTGTATCCGAATAAGACCGACCCTGCTGCGAATGTCTTGGTAAAAGGCGTTCGCGTTTTTTTGCACATACCATATTTTTGCACATACCATAAAAGTATAAGAGAGGAAATCCGCTATGCAACTGAGCATTCCCGTCGCATCCGGCGTAGAAGCGTCCGTCAAACGTCAGCTTCGTTCTATGGGATACGGCGAATGTCCGGCTTTGCAGGGCCGCATTGCGCTGGAGGGGGATTGGCAGGATGTCGCCCGTCTGAATGTATCTCTGCGCTCAGGCGAGCGCGTGCTGCTCGTGCTGGCGCAATTTTATGCGCCTGACTTCGATACGCTCTTTGAAAATGTAAGCAAGATCGCGTGGGAAGAATTTTTTACGCCGCATACAAAGATCCTCATGGACGGGAAATGCCGCGAGAGTGCTCTGATGGCGGTAAAAGTTACAGGCGGCGTGATCAAAAAGGCCATCGTGGAGCGCCTGCGCGCAAAATTGGGCGTACAGACGTTGGATGAACGCGGAGAACGCGCTGTCGTGAACTTCGACGTATTTGAAAATCTTGCAACGATCGCGCTCGATACCTCCGGAGACGGTTTGCACAAGCGGGGATACCGTGTGCTCAGTTACGAGGCGCCGCTGCGCGAAACGACTGCCGCGGCATTGGTGGAAAGTTCCTTTTTTCATGCAGGAAAACCCTTTGCCGACGTGTTCTGCGGAAGCGGGACGATCCCCATCGAGGCGGCGCTCTATATGCGCAGGATCGCGCCCGGGATCAACAGGCATTTTGATTTTGAAAAATGGAAATGCGTCCCGGGCGGATCGCTCGGGCGCGCACGGGAAGAGGCGAGAGATCGTGAGTTCAAAGAGAAGCTGCCTTTGCTCTCTGCATCCGATATTTCCCCGCGGGCGGTTGAGACCGCGCTCTATCATGCAAAGCGGGCGGGAGTGGACGGCGACATTGATTTCCGTGTTCAGGATATGCGTAAGTTTTCTTCTTCGCAGCGGTATGGCGTCCTCATATCCAATCCGCCTTACGGCGAGCGCATGAAAGGGGATATGTTTACACTCTACCGCGATTTCGGAAAAATGTTCCGCGCGCTTCCCGACTGGAGCTGCGTTTTTCTGTCGTCCTATGCGGACGCCGCCCGCGCTTTCGGCGGAAATGTAACCAAAAAGCGACATATCGGTAACGCAAAAATAGCATGCACCCTGTATACTTACGCAGGAAAACGCCCGAATGTAACCCACTGTAACCCAATGTAACCTGATGTAACCAAATGTATACCGGAAAAGAGCACCGCCATTATGAATAAATTGTGAATTTTTATTAAAGTTTAAAAATTTTTCTTGACAAATAGAAATTTTATGATATAATGAAAGCATGGGATTGCCAAAAGTGCAAAAAAATAAAAAAGGAGTGTAGGTACTTATGGAAATCAATGAATATCTCATCAAGTTTTTCTCCGTCGTACGCGATATGGAGAACATGGACTTCTTTGCAGGCGTTGCAAGGCTTTCCAGAACCGAGTTCAGACTTCTTCGCGAAGTCATCATGGAGGAGGAGAAGGGCAGAAGCATCATTTCTTCCGAGCTTGCCCGCCGCCTCGGGATCACGCGTTCCGCGATCTCCCAGATCGTCACCAAGCTGGAGATGAAGGGCATCGTCAAGCGCGTCGATTCTCCTACGGACCGCAAGATCGCGTACATCCGCCTTTCCGAGAATACGATCTCTGTTTTCGAAGATCAGTGCAAAGAGGCAAATTCGATTATGGCCCGCGTCGTAGAACTCGTCGGGGAAGACAAGATGAAGGCCTTCTTCGCGCAGTATGAAGAACTGAGCACTGCGATGAATAAGGCGATCAGAGAAGCCAAGGGTGCGTAACAGTTAAATAGGCATCGGAGGGCGCCCTTTTCGGGCGCCCTGTATTTTTCAGAGAGGTTATAGAACAACATGCTCAAACTGACTGACATAAAAAAGGAATATAAAGTAGCGTCCGGCAGCGTTCATGCGCTCAAGGGGATCAGCCTTGAGTTCCGTTCAAGCGAATTTGTCTGCGTGCTCGGACCTTCCGGCTGCGGCAAGACAACGCTTCTCAATATCATAGGCGGGCTCGATCACTACACTTCGGGCGACCTTGTCATTCAGGGAAAATCGACAAAAGATTTCCGCGACCGCGATTGGGACGTTTACCGCAATCACAGGATCGGCTTTATTTTCCAATCCTATAATCTCATCCCGCACCAGACCGTGCTCGGGAACGTTGAGCTTGCGCTCACGATCGCGGGCGTAGGGCGCGAAGAACGTCACCGCCGCGCTGCGGAAGCGCTCCGCCGCGTCGGATTGGGGGAGGAACTGCATAAAAAGCCAAACCAGCTTTCGGGCGGTCAGATGCAGCGCGTTGCGATCGCACGCGCGCTCGTGAATAATCCGGATATTCTGCTTGCCGACGAGCCTACGGGCGCGCTGGACTCCGAAACGAGCGTACAGATCATGGAGCTGATCAAAGAGATCGCAGGCGAACGGCTTGTGATCATGGTCACACACAATCCCGATCTTGCCTATCAGTACGCGTCGCGTATCGTTCGGCTGAAAGACGGCCTTGTAGAGGAAGATTCCAATCCGTACGCTTCGGAAGAAGAGGGCGCCGATGTTTCGGAGAGCGATCTGTATGCCGAAGAGACGATCGCTGCGGCAGAGGACAGCGCGGCGCTTCCCGTTGCGGGAGTAAATACCGGCGGAGAGAGCAAAAAGAAAAATCGCGCCAGAATGACATTCTACTCCTCGCTGGCGCTGAGTTTTAAAAATTTGCTTACAAAGAAGGGGCGGACCATCGTGACATCTGTCGCCGGCAGTATCGGCATTGTCAGCGTCTGTCTTGTGCTTGCGCTCTCCAGCGGATTCAACAATTATGTGCGCCGGACAGAGGAAGATATGCTTTCCTATTATCCCGTTACGGTCACGGAGAACGCATTCGATATGGCGTCCATCATGACGTCGTTCACCTCCCCGCAGGATATGCCAGACCTGGAGCAGATCGGCGACAAAGTGTACGTCGACTCCTTCCTGACGGGACTTGCCGAGGGCATGACGCTTCGCAATAACATTACGGACGAATACCTGAATTATATTGCGCAGATGGACAGGGACCTGTATGCCGAAATACAGTACGGATACGGGACCACAGTCGTCAATAACCTCTATACGCATGTCGAGACGGCAAAAGACGCTTCCGCCGAGGAGATCGAATTACAGACGACGACGCGCTCCCTTTCCAACCTGAAAGATTATTATATCGACGTCGTCTATCGCGTCGCTCCCGATTACAGCGATCTTGTAAGCTTTGCAGACTATTTCGGAGATGTGGTCAACCGCATGCCCGGGACGGGCGATGTGGAGAGCGAGACGTTCGGAGAGTATGTACTTTCTCAGTATGACGTGATCGCCGGCACCTTCCCGCAAAGCGAAAACGAAATTGTCCTGGTCGTCGGGTCAAACAATCAGGTGAGCGATCTTACGCTGGCGCAGCTCGGACTTCTCAACGAAGAGAAATTCGCAGCGCTGTTCAAAACAGGTCAGAACGGTTCTGATCCGGAAGAAGGCATCCCCGATGAATCCATCGTTGATTTCTCAGAAGTTATCGGAAAGCAGTATACGCTCTTTTATAACGATGCGATCTATCAGGAAAATCCCGATTATCAGAAACCGGATATGATCAACGCCGGCGATAAAGACAGTTATCCCTACGAATATATCGGACAGTTTGAAAACAACGACGATCTTCAGGCCGACGAGGGAGAGGGGATCAACCTCACCGTATCCGGGATCCTCCGGCTGAAAGAGGGGCTTACTTACGGGTGCCTGACAAGCGGACTCAATCTGACCGAAGCGTTGATCGACGATTATATTCAGACGACTATGGCGTCTGCACAAAATGAAGATTCGTTCATGCATTGGGTCATGGAAGATTCCAAGCTTCAGCTTTCCAATCCGCTTACGGGAGAACCGATCACAGACGCAGACGGGAATCCCATGTATATCTATTTGTGTCCTGCGAGAAATCTCCTTAATTACTACGATATTGAAAGCGAGATCACGATGTATCTGGCAGGTTCGTCAACGGATGCCGCATTGGAGCTGATCAGCGCATTCCTTACGCGCTATAACGCGACGTTCCTGCCGGAGACGGCTGTCCGTGCGCTCGGAGGGGATGACAGCGTTACATCCATCTCCTTCTATGCACGCGATTTCGAGAGCAAAGAGGATCTGCTCGCCTATTTGGACGAATGGAATGTTATGCACGAAGACGATCCGAGCATGCAGATCACGTACTCGGATACGGTCGGACTGCTGATGGGGATCGTACAGCAGATCCTGGATATTATCACATATGTGCTCGTTGCCTTCACGTCCATTTCGCTCGTTGTCTCATCGGTCATGATCGGCATCATCACCTATGTCTCCGTTGTGGAACGCGTCAAAGAGATCGGCGTGCTTCGCTCGCTCGGCGCCCGCAAACAGGACATCCGCAATCTCTTCAATGCTGAAACATTCATCATCGGGCTTGCGGCAGGCATTATCGGCGTTGCGCTCAGCTACTTTATCTCGCTGTTTATCAATATAGCGATCCATTCGCTTGCCGGCATTTCCGGGATCGCGTCGCTGCCGTTTACGACGGCGCTCCTCATGGTTGCGATCAGCATCGTGCTTACGCTCATTTCCGGTCTCATTCCCGCGCAGTCGGCGGCGAAGAAAGATCCCGTGATCGCGCTCCGCACCGAATAAAGGATGCGTTTTTCGTCCATAATGGTGGTACTACCATATGGCGAGGCGTACGATGAAGAAGAAAAAAGTCAAAAAACTCACCGATGAAGAATACGAATGGTATATCAGAGAACTTCTGAAAAAGTAATTCCGGAAAGCTCCGCTGCATTTGCAAGCGGAGCTTTTCGTCATATGAATTCATCTTTTTTCAAGATACGGCAGAAAACGCTCTTCTTGGTTGTGATAAAATCTTTCAAAACGCGCGCGCGGAGGGAGTATGGCTGCAAGAAAAATCGTGATAACGTCCGGAAAGGGCGGCGTCGGAAAGACCACCGTGTGCTGCAATCTCGGCGTTCAGCTTGCGCGGCGCGGCAACCGTGTGATCGTCTGCGATCTCGATTTCGGATTGAACAATGTAGATGTGACGCTCGGCGTGGAAAACCGCGCCGTCTATGATATTCTTGACGCCATAGAAGGGCGGTGCCGCCCCAAACAGGCGCTCGTAACACATCCGCATTTTCCGGCGCTCTCGGTACTCTCCTCCAACCGCGTTCTCGAACGGTATGTCTCGCCTCAGGCGATCCGTCTCATTCTCGATACGCTCGCCCCGCAATTTGACTATATTCTTATTGATTCTCCTGCAGGGATCGAAGAAGGCTTTCACCGCGCAGCGTCCTGCGCCGAGGAAGCGCTCCTTGTGACCACGCCGCACGTCTCTTCGCTGCGCGATGCAGACCGCGTAGCCGGCATTCTGAAAAGTTATCGCTTTTCGCTGGTCGGGCTGATCGTCAACCGCGTGCGGAAGGATTTTTTCCGGCGGGGGGAAATTCTGGCGCCGACGGAGATCGCGGAGCTTCTGCGTCTGCCGCTTGCCGCCGTGATACCGGAAGAAGACCGCGTACTCCTCGAAAATATCGTAGGCAAATCCCATACATTCCGTGTGCTTGCCGAGACGATCGCGTCAGCGCCGGAGAAGGGGTTCTCAGGTTTCACGGGAGGATTGAAGAGACGATGAAAGCAGATGAAAAAAAGCGTATCGGCGAACTGCTGCACCGCGATAAGGCGATCATCACAGACGCGGTGGAAGCCGCGGCAGTACGGGAATTTGCCCGCGTCGCCTCGGAGTTTTTTGAGCTTGACGGCGGCATCACGTTTTCCATGCATGAGGAAAGGGGAAAATCTTGCGTCAGTATCAGTTTTCGGATCAACCGCGTGAAAAATTTTACAACATTGCCATGAAATGCCGCAAACTGTTTGACAAATTCGTTGCTTTTGTGTATAATCGCAGTACGGAAACAAGGGGGAGAGTCTTGCTTCCGACAAATGTGCAAGGATGGAAAAAAATATGGCAAGAAAATTTGTTTTGATGACGGACACAGGCAGCGATCTCCCCGATGAATACTATGCAAAACATGAGATCGACTGCGTGCAGCTCGGATTTACGTTGGACGGCGTTGCCTATGGCGGAGACGACGGCGCCGCAATGGACGTAAAGAAGTTCTATGAACTGCTCCGCGGCGGCGCGCTTCCCAAGACCTTTCAGGTAACGCCTGCGCAGGCGATGAATCACATTCAACCTCATCTGGAGGCGGGGAAAGATGTGCTCATTCTTGCTTTTTCTTCGGGCTTGTCGGGCACATGTGAAAGTTATCGCATTGCGGCAAAGGAGCTATCGGAGAGCTTTCCCGAACGCAAGGTATATGTGGTCGATTCGCTTTGCGCTTCTCTCGGGCAGGGTCTCTTTGTCGACTATGTCGTCAAAAAGGCGGACGCAGGCGCTACCATCGAAGAAACGCGCGACTATGCGGAGGATTTAAAACTTCATATCTGTCACTTCTTTACAGTAGACGATCTGTTCCACTTGAAACGCGGCGGAAGAGTCAGCGGCGCCACGGCTGCCATCGGTTCGCTTCTGAAGATCAAACCTGTTCTGCATGTAGACGATGCGGGGCATCTGATCGCGATCGGCAAGGCGATGGGGCGCAAAAAATCCATTTCTGCACTCGTTGACAAAATGGTGGAACTCAACACGCTCGGCGCAGACGATCCGATCTTCATCAGCCATGGGGACTGCATCGAAGATGTCAACTATCTCGTCTCTTTGATCCGTGAGCGTTTCGGCGCGCGGGAGATCTTTATCAACGAGATCGGAAGCGTCATTGGCACGCATTCCGGCGCAGGAACCGTCGCGCTCTTCTTTGTAGGGGAGCACCGTTAACTCTTTGTTCGCATATCGGACCCGCCGCAGAAAATATCTGCGGCGGGTCCGATTTTAATTAGTATATTTTGCAGTTTTGGAGAATGAAGGGAGAAATATTCCGGAAATGATGTTTTGTGCAAAAGCATACGAACCCCGACATTTCGCCGAGGTTCGTATGATTCCCATATGGCGCAGAGAAAGGGATTTGAACCCTTGGATACATTCCTGCATCACACGATTTCTAATAGTTATACTTCAATATCAAAAAGATTGTTCATGTCCGTCTCTAAAATTTTTGCAATTAGGAGCAGATTAGAAAGCGATGGCTCTCGTCTACCTTGCTCCCAATTTGCATATGTGCTTTCGCTCACTTGCAATTTTGTAGCCATCTCTTTTTGTGTCATGTTGCGTTCCGTTCGAAGTTGCATTAAATGTTTTCCAAATCTTACGGGCAATGACGCATAGTCCAAAAAAGTTTTAACTACTGATTTCATCATTGTTTTTTCTCCTTGCAAAAAATCATATCACAAAAGTAGTCAAAATGACTTGACATAGTCAAAACGGCGAGTATAATATGAGGTAGTCAATATGACTATATCATAAAGCCGTGCGAGGACTT
>CALVLR010000075.1 GCA_944340685.1 uncultured Clostridia bacterium
ATTTCCCAATATTGATTGGCATCGGGAGCAAGGTAGGCCAAAACCTTCTCGTCACATCCTGAAGGAAGGGCTCCGTCAAATTCGGGTTCCAGGGGATCGTCCAAGCGGCGGGTATACAACGCCTCGTCCGACGTATAATTTTTTGTCCGCGCCGCCCAAAGCGAATGTTCCGCCCGCTCGCTCGAAGGCTCCTGCAGCAGCGCGCTCTCGTATTTTTCTTCCGCTGCGGCAAACTCCTCCGCCGCGGCGAGCGCGTCGCCTTCGCCGCACAGCTTTTCGCAGGCCTCGTGCGCCTCGCGGGCAAGCCGTTCGCGGCGCTCCATCTCTTCCTTGAACTGCGTCGGCGTAAGCCCGACAAGGTCTTCGTCGTACTCCTCGCCTTCGAACTCCACGGCATACTCTTCCTTCAGTTCGGCGATCCCCTCTTCGTCCTGTTCCGCGGGGGGCACGGCGTCCTCGGGCAGCGTGTCGTCTACAACATCCAGACCGCCGTCCGTCCTTGTCACGCGCACCTTGCGCAGTTCGTCCTGATCGATGATCCGCTCTTCCATGTTATCTCCTTTCGCCCGCCCGAACAGGCGGGACAACCGTTCTTGTTCTGATGAGCCTCAGCGTTCCGCGGAACGCCCTTGCCGCAGACTGTGCCGCCGCCTCGTCCGCGAAGACTGCGAAGCACGCGCTGCCGGAGCCGGTCATGCCGGCGCCGAGCGGCGAGAGACTTTGGAGCGCCGCGAGCGCCGACGCGACGTCCGGATTGCACGCTGCCGCCGCTTCGAAGAGGGCGTTCCCCATGAGCGACGCCGCCCGCGGCATGTCCGAGGATGCGACCGCCGCAAGCACGCGCTCCGTACGCGGCGGGCTGACCGCGCCCAATTCGTCATATGTGCGGAAACACTGCGGCGTGGAGACGCCGCGCTTCGGACATGCTATGAGCAAATGCAGCGTGGGAAGCCCCGTAAGCGGCGTGACCTGCTCGCCCCGCCCCCGAATACGGGCAAACCCGCCCGTGAGAAGGTATCCCGTATCGCTCCCGAGGCCGTCCGCGATCGATTTGAGCGCACCCATGTCTGAGACGCCCCTGAGCAAAGCGAGCGCGTTGAGCACGCCCGCCGCGTCCGCCGACGAGCCACCCAGCCCGCCGCCGATGGGGATCTTTTTATAGACGGCGATCTCTGCGCCGCCTCCGCCGAACGCCTCGAAAAAGCGCACGGCGGCAAGGTACGCGTTGTTGCGCTCCATGGAAATGCGCTCGCTTCCCATTCCGTGCATGCGCACACTGACCGCGCCGTCCCGCCTCTCGCGGACGACGATGCGGTCGTGCAGGGCAATGGTCGCGACAAGGGAATCGAGCGTATGATAGCCCCCCTCCGCGCCGACGATATCCAGCGTGAGGTTGATCTTTGCATGCGCGTTGACCCTTACGACCTTCATGGTTGCCATTTTAGCACATTTTTCTGCATTTTGCAAGAAAAAACAGAGCCGACGCCGGAAGGGCGGCTCTGTTTTCATCTGTCCGGATCGATCCGCTATACGCTTTTTTTCCGATAAATGATGACGCGCTGACCTTCGCGGATGGGAAACTCCAGATCGGGATTGCTCGCCGTGACTTCTTCGGGCGACTTGTTCAGCCGCTTGGAAAGCTCCCACAGCCCGTCGCCCGCGCGGGGGATATATACGCTGATGGCGCTGTCGCTCTCGCGCACCGCCTCGCCCGCTTCCGCGGAGGCGACGAATCTTGCGCTGAGTTTTACCCGCTCGGTGAGCGCGAACTTCAACGTGACCTCGGCATCGATGCTCCCCTCCTCACGCTGCCGCGCGCTCATGCCGCATGCGAGCACGGAGACAGACGCCCGCTCCGCCTGTACGGCGACGGAAAACGGCAGACTCATTTCAATGCCGCGGCGGCTTCCGTCCGAACCGCGCACCAGAAGCGTCGCGAGCGCCACGCCCTCCGCGCGCATGCCGCTCTCCGTCCGGACGAGGTTCGCCTCGGCGCGTTGCAGCGTGACTGCCTGCAGCGTATCCGAAAAATCGATGGACGCGGAGAGCGCAGCCCTGCCCGAAACGCGCTCGGTGAGCCGCACCGTCTCGCCCGCGCCCTCGCACGCGAGATCGGAAAAGGCGAGCGCGACTTTATTCTCGCGCGAGAATGCGTCGGTGACGGCGTCCACCGCGACCTCCTCATACAGGCACGCCTCCGCGCGCAGCGTGAGCACGACGGCAAGAGAGCACTTGCCCTTCTCCTCGTCGGAATCCGCCCGTATCTGCACGTCCGCCACCGAGACGTCCGCTTCCGCGCGGCAGCCCGCATGAGATGCGTCGGACGGGATCTCGATGCGGAAGGGCACCAGCCGCTCGAAGGAGACGAGATCCTCCCCCTTCATGGCGAGGATCCCTACAAACACCTCGCCTTCGACGGCGACGCTCCCCGCATCGCAGGCAAGCGCCGTAAGGTGCACCGTCTCCGAATGCTGCAGAATATCGCCCATCGCGCCCACTTCGAAATCGTCTTCCGCCTCCGCGACGCCGCTGACAAGGTGCGCCGTGAGCACGCGCACCGGCTCTCGCCTGCATACGAGTTCGCCGCCCGCAAGATACGGGAAAGACTGCTCCCCGAAGAGGGAGATATCGGCGCCCAGAAGCGCCGTTAGAAACGTGCTCGCACCCTCGCGGCGCACGGAGACGTTTTCCACGGCAAGCCTTACCCGCGCGCTCGCCGCGGGGAACACGCGCTCATCTTTGGCGACCGCCGTAAATTCCACGCCCTTTTCGGCGCGGCAGACGCGCCGCTCGGCGTCCTCATAGACGATGGAAAAATGCACCCTGCCGTAATAGCGCACCTCGCCGTTGCCCGCCTCCGCGCCCGCAAGTCGGGCGCACGCCTGCACCGAGAGCGCCGTTTCCACCTCGGGAAAGCGGCACTCCACCGCCGTCTGCGCGGTCATCTCGAAGAGTTTTCCGTATCCCCGAAAGGTCTCCGTCTGCGTTTTCATACCATGTTCCTCCTCTTTGCACAGTCGCTTTTCCCTCTATCGTATGCGGCGGCGCGCGCGGTTATGCGCGGAGAGCACCGTCGAAGAAGGTATATTTTTGTATAAAACGGGGAATACTTCGTCTATGATCAGGCAGACGAGCGATATTGCGCGCGTGAAGCGGCGCATTCAGGATTATTTTTCCAAGCAGGTAGACGTGACGGTCAATCTCGGCCGCAACAAAGTGCTCCGCTACTGCGGACAGGTGACGGGCGTGTACCCCGCCCTCTTTACCGTACGCCCCGACGACAAGAATTTTCTGGGCAAGACCTCTTACTCGTACGCCGAAGTGCTGTGCGGAAGCATTGCGGTAAAGCTCCTCGACCAAAGCGGCGCTCTCCCCGAAAAACAGTAACAAAAGGCGCGCCGCCCGCAAAGCGGCGCGCCTTTTGCGCGCGGCAGTTCGTAAATGGTTTCTTCCGAAGAGGCTCTGCGCCGCCGCAACGGGCAGACCGCGCGAAAAAAATCGCGCACGCATGCGAAAAGCGTTTGACTTTTTCAGCCGGATATGATACATTGTACTCCGAGCCGCTAAGGACGGGCACCAAAGAGCCTTATCGCACAGGCCGCCTACGCAACTTGCGAGACTGGGAAGAGGAGGTAAAAAGTTCATGTACGCGATCATCGAAAACGGCGGAAAGCAGTACAAAGTTTCCGAGGGCGACGTTCTGAAAGTGGAGAAGCTTCTGGCGGAAGTCGGCGCAGAAGTCTCCTTCAACGTCGTTATGGTTTCGGACGGCGAGACTGTCAAGGTCGGCAAGGATGTTGAGAACGCGAAAGTGACCGCAAAAGTGGAAGCGCAGGACAAGTACAAGAAGATCATCGTCTTCAAATACAAGCCCAAGAAGAACGAGCGCAAGAAGCAGGGTCACCGTCAGCCGTTCACTGCGGTCAGGATCGAGAAGATCTCGCTCTGACCGAAGGCATGAGGCGCACGCCTCAAAAAATTCGCAATAAGGAGATAACGAATATGTTTTTCATCAGCTTATTCGCGCATAAAAAGGGAACGGGTTCCTCTCACAACGGCCGCGACAGCGAGGCAAAGCGCCTCGGCGTCAAGCGTCAGGACGGGCAGACGGTGCTCGCAGGCAGCATCCTCGTCCGCCAGAGAGGCACGAAGATCCATCCCGGCAACAACGTCGGCATCGGCGGAGACGATACGCTCTTCG
>CALVLR010000076.1 GCA_944340685.1 uncultured Clostridia bacterium
CGAATACATATCCTACTGGAACAACGAGAGAATTTCTCTCAAACTAAAAGGAATGAGCCCGGTTGGGTACCGAACTCATTCCCATACAATCTAATATTTTTTGTCCAAACTTTGGGGTTCACTTCAAGACAGATAACGCTTTTTATTTTATAATGAAGGCGTTCGTTCAGGAGGCGATGATGGAAAAACATAATAAGCCTTTGAGCAAAATAGCAGGCGAAAACCTAAAGCATTTAATAAAGCAAACGAGGTATCGTACACAGGAGGAATTTGCTTTCGCTTTTGGCGCGGAGACAAGAACTCTTAGCCGATGGCTAAACCAAGGCATAAAAGATATTGATACTTTAGAACAGTTGGCTAACTTTTTGAATATTAATGTTTTGGATTTGCTGACAGAAAACAAATAAAAGGAGATTTATAAATTTTATGTATTTTCTTATTAAAGGCGTTTGTAAAGATGATGAAGGCGGAACTTTCGAGTGGGTAATAAATGCCGAATCGAAAAATGCCGCACTTGCAGAGCTCGATGATTCCGATGAGGTTCTGGAAATACGTGAAATTTCCGTTAAGGAACGCATCGAACGAGAAGAAAAGGAAATTGCGGATAACATAAAACTGGAGTATCTAATCAATCACTATGGCGATTCTCCAATGCAGGACTATGCAAAAATGCAAGATCAGATGCAAACAGACAGCGAAATGTATTATGACGCCCTTGTGGAACATAACAAAATAATGAGATTTAAAAGAAGATTACTTCGAGCCATAGATAAGAATTCGATGACCGTAGCCCAATTTGATGACACTCTTTCAGCACTATGTACCGCGCAGTCTGATTATGAATTTAACAAAATTTTAATAAAAGCACAAAAAATATAAGTTAATTTAAAGCACGGTGGAGCAAGCAATTAAAATTTATATAGCACCTCTAGTATCTGAAGTCTTTTATTTTAGGAGATATAAATGAGATATCTAGCGTTTGACATAGAGTGTTGCGATGGAAAGCACATTTGTGAGTTTGGATATGCAATTGCGGATGAACAATTCAACGTGCTCGCAAAAGAGTGTATCCTGATGAATCCCGAAGCAGCATTTAATTTGACTGGACGAAGTCATGAAAGAGATTTAACCTTGACATATAGCGAGGAACAATATCGGGCATCCCCAAACTTTATTGCGTATTACGATAAAATAAAACAAATAATTAAAGAACCGGAGCAAGTAATAATTGGATTTTCCATGAAAGATGACGCAAATTTTCTCAACACTGCCTGTAGACGATATGATTTAAATCCGATTGAATTTGATTTCTGCGATGTACAACGCGCGTATACAAACCTATTTGGCAAATCGCTCTCTTTGGGAAATACAGCAAGAGAACTCGAACTTTCTGTTCCCGAACGGCTACATGAAAGTTCTGAGGATGCACTTTTAACAATGGAAGTGTTGAAACAAATTTGTAATAAAACAAACATTCCGATCGATGAAATATTTCAAAATGCCCGTTCTATGAATTTTGGCGGGGACATAAATAAAGAAATTTCTTACCTTGCCGAACGTCCCGATCAGTTTGGAAAAAAAAGGAGAAGAAGAATTATAAAAAATGTTGCGAAATTAGCCAAACCTCAATCCACCATAATCAAGTCACAATTTACCGGGAAAGTAGTATGTTTTAGCTCTCTATATGAGCAAGAAAACCCCATTGAATGCATTAATCTATTCCAGCAAATTATTAATCATGGAGGAAAGATCGGTTTCAAAAGCACGAAATGTACATATTACGTAAAACATGAATGTGACGATGAAAACGACATTCATTCCCGATATTATCATATTGCACATGGCTTGTGCGACCATACAGTAAAAGTTGTTACATTTGATGAATTGCTCGTAATCCTTAATATCAATAAATCTCAATTAAATGCCCTGTCGATTTCACAAATTACGGAAGAACCCTACAAACAATGCATTCATATTGAAGAATCTCATGCCTTCGCCAGCCTTGGAGAAATTGTACGCAAAAGTGGGATCGCACAATAAGCACGAGCAATAATATTCATATAGGCATATAGGCGACCATAAAAAATGCTGATTTATAGCTTATATTGTCTATAAATATGAACAGAAAAGAGCGGGATTTAACTCGCTCTTTTCTGTGTGCT
The DNA here is from genome assembly GCA_944340685.1 of uncultured Clostridia bacterium. Taxonomy (GTDB): domain Bacteria; phylum Bacillota; class Clostridia; order Christensenellales; family Borkfalkiaceae; genus Gallimonas. The sequence continues at coordinate 2,163 of CALVLR010000076.1, forward strand.
CTTACTATGCACATTTTTTATCATCCCATCTCCCCGCCCTCAATCCCCCCCCGTGGGGCTTTTTTTGTTGGTCTGCCCTGCCGCATCGATCCACCGGGGTCGTCCCGCCGAAGGCGGCACGAGGCGCTCTGCGCCGAAGTATCCCCGCCCCGCCCCCGTGGGGCTTTTTTTGTTGGTCTGCCCTGCCGCACGTTCAAAAGACTGCCGCCCGCGCGCCGAATGGCGCGCGGGCGGCAAATTATTTCCTGAAACTTTTACTGCGCAAAAAGCGCGTTCCGCTCCTCGATGAGGCGATCGGCTTTGGCAAGGTAGGTGGGAATATCCTTTGGTGTTCCGTGCCGTTCGATGCGCCCCTCTCCCAAAAAGAGCTTTTTGGAGACGGCGTTCGCGCCCACGGCAAGATTGTCGGCGATCTCCTCCATGACGTCGACATTGTACACGCAGGCATACCCCGGTTTCGTCCACCCCACGTTCTCGTGCGCGCCCGCCATGTACTTCTGGCGGTACAGATAGTACGGCTCATATCCTGCGGCTGTGAGCGCGCGGCGGGAGTAGGCGATCATCTCTGCGAGCCGCCCCGCTTCAAGGCGCGCCGTCTCCTCTTTGAGTTTGGCGCCCTTTTTGAGGCACAGCGTGTGCACGGTAATGTTCTCGGGCGCGTACGCGACCGCCGCGTCGACGCTCGCGCAGAATTCCTCCACGCTCTCCCCCGTCAGCCCCGCGATGAGGTCGCAATTGACGGAGAATGGATAGTCCCTTGCCATTTCAAAGGCGCGGTGAAGATCTTCCGCCGTGTGCTTTCTGCCGATCGCCGCAAGCGTCTGATCGGAAAAGCTCTGCGCGTTGATACAGATGCGTGTGACGCCGTACTCCGCGCAGACATCCAGCTTCTCGCGGGTGAAAACGTCGGGCCGACCCGCCTCTACCGTGTATTCACAGCCGTTCGTCCGAAGCGGCGCGACCGCCGCCAGCACGCGCGCAAGCTCCTCCGCCTCCAGGGCGAAGGGCGTCCCGCCGCCGATATAGACGGAGCGGAGATTCCCGATGAGCGGCGCGCTCGCGGCAAGCTCCCGCCCGAGCGCGGAGAGATAGTCGGGCAAATACTTGCGCGTCGCCGCGATGGGCGCGGTGATGAAGGAGCAGTAACTGCACTTGGTGGGACAGAAGGGGAGCGAAATAAAGAGGTCGCAGTTTCCGGCACGCTTCTCGTAGATCCCCCGCTGTCCCTCGATGACGCGGCGCACGAGCGCAATGTTTTCTTCGGAGACGCACATTCTTTCAAAGAGCGGCTCGAAGGGACGCCCCGCTTCCAGCTCGGCATAGGCAAGGCGGGTCGGACGGATGCCCGTGAGCGCGCCCCACGGCAGAGAGACGCTCGTACGCTCCGATAGGATGCGGTAGAGCGCCAGCTTTGCATACCGCTTGCAAAGGCTCTTATACTGCAATTCGCCTTGCACTTCGGCGGCATCCTCCGCCGCATACTGCGCCCCGTCGATCTCAAACCGGTTGGAAAAGACTGTGCCGTTATATTCGCCCGTATGCACGATCCCGAGCTGTTCTGCGCCCTCAAAGAGGCGCACAACGTCCATGAGTTCGGGCGGGAGAAAGGAGATATTACTCGTCAGCATTGCCGTATATACCCGTTGAATTTGCGTTCATAGGAGAGCGTGCTGTCCTCCCCGTGCCCGGGGCAAATGATGCAGTCGTCCCCGAGGGTAAAAAGTTTTTTTACGCTCTGCATGAGCGCGCGCCCGCTGCCTGTGGGCAGGTCTGTGCGCCCCACGTCGCCCGCAAACAGCGTATCGCCTGTGAAGAGACGATCCTCCACGAGATAGCACGCGCCCCCCGCCGTATGCCCCGGCGTAGCGATGACGCGGACTTGCATGCCGCAGAGCGCGAGCACGTCGCCGTCATGAAAGGTAAAATCGACGGTGAACGCGGACACGGGTACCCCGAATTCCGCCGCGAGATTATTTTTCCCCGTGGCGAGCGACGCCTCCTCCGCAAGGCACCCCACCTTTGCGCCCGCCGCCTGCAGGGCGGCGCATCCGCCGATGTGATCGAAGTGCCCGTGCGTCAGGAGCACATATCCGACTTGAAGCCCGCGCTTTTTCGCCTCGTCGAGAATGCGGGGCTGTGCGGGATCGACGGCGACGGCGGACCTCCCGTCCGCCGTGAAAAGATAGCTGTTCGCCGCAAACCCGATGGGATAAATTTTATAGACCTTCATCTCTTCTCTCTTTTCTTCGATTTTACTTTCGCACCCTTGCTGTTCAATCACTCGCGCAAGGAAGGTTTCCTTCCGCCAGCGCCCCACATTTGCGCATACTGTGCTCAAGCGGAAAGGTGAAGGCGGCGTTGCTATTATGTTGCCAATAACGCCGCCGAGGAAAACAGGCGGTTAGCCCGAAGGGCGTACCCGCGGCTTTTCCTCCCCCCCTCACGACTTTTTCTCTCGTCAGTGCGAGAGAAAAAGTGTGAACTCTTAGTTCGCCATTCTGTGCACGTCCAGAATCTTCGGGTGCTGGCGGATCTTGCCGATGAGCACCTCCACATCCTGACGGTTGGTGAGCGACACACCCACCTCCACAATGGCGGAGTTGTTCTTATCGTACCGCCCGTTGATGGAGGAGATCTCCAGCTTCATTTCGGAGACGGACGCGGAGATCGCCGCAAGCGCCGCACCCTGCTCCTCGGCAAGGACGACGATGGACGCCTTGAAGCGCGCCGCACCCTCCTGCGCCGTCCATTCGGCATGCAGCAGGCGCCCCGTCTCCGCGTTCTTCATATTCGGACAGTCCCTGCGGTGGACGACAACGCCCCTGCCGCGCGTGACGAAGCCGACAATATCGTCGCCCGGGACGGGCGAACAGCACCCCGCGAAGGAGACGAGCATACCCGCCTGCCCCTCGATGCGCACCGAACCGCCCGAATGTTTGCCCTTGAACGGCGTGGGAATGATGGGCGCGGGCGCCTCCTTGCGGAAGTAGTCCATCAGCTTGAACAGCACCTGATTGACGGAGACCGCGCCGTAGCCGATCGCGGAATACATCTCTTCGGGCGTATCGAAGGAGAGTTTTTCGGAGACCTTTTTGAAGCTCTCGGGCGTGACAAGCTCTGCAAGCGACATGCCCTTGCGCTTCGCCGCTTCTTCGAGCATGCTGCGCCCCAAGCGGATATTCTCCTCTTTCATCTCCTTTTTATAGAAGGACTTGATCTTGGCGCGCGCAGACGACGATTTGATGAATTTGAGCCAATCGCGCGAAGGACCCTTGCTCGAAGGCGAGGTGATGATCTCCACAACGTCGCCGAGTTCAAGTTTGGTGTTGAGCGGCACGATCTTGCCGTTGACCTTTGCGCCCGTGCAGCGGTTTCCCACTTCGGAGTGAATGGCGTAGGCAAAGTCGACGGGCGTTGCGCCCATGGGAAGCGATATGACCTTGCTCTTTGGCGTAAATACGAGCAGCTCCGTCGAATAAAGCTCGCCCTTGACGGTATCCATGAACTCCTTGGAGTCCTTCAGACCGCCCTGCAGCTCCATGACCTCGCGGATCCACGCAATGCGCGCGTCCAGCGAACTCTCCTCCTCGCGCTGTTCCTTGTACTTCCAGTGCGCGGCGATACCGTACTCTGCCGTGCGGTGCATCTCTTCGGTGCGGATCTGGATCTCGAAGGGCTGCCCGAAGTTGGTGACGACCGTCGTATGCAGCGACTGATAGAAGTTGGGCTTGGGCGTGGCGATATAGTCCTTGATGCGGCCCGGGATGGGCTTCCACTTCTTATGGATCTTACCGAACACCTCGTAGCATTCGTCCACCGTACCGACGATCACGCGCACCGCCGTGAGGTCGTAGATCTGATCGAGCGTCTTGTGCTTATCCTTCATCTTCTTGTAGATGGAGTAAAAGTGCTTGGGACGGCCGAACACCTCGCCGTGGATGTTGCTCTCGGTGAGGATCCCGTTGATCTCCTCGACGACATAATCGACAAAGCGGTTGCGCTCCTCGAGTTTCTGGTGGATATTCTCCACGAGAAACTCAAATGCGGCGGGATCGAGGTATTTGAGGCACAGATCTTCAAGTTCACATTTGATCTGCGAAATACCCAGTCTCCCCGCGATGGGCGCGTAAATATCCAGCGTCTCGCGCGCCATCTTCTGCTGCCGCTCCTTGGAGAGATAATTGAGCGAGCGCATATTGTGCAGGCGGTCGGCGAGTTTGATGATGATCACACGGATGTCTTTCGCCATGGCGAGGAAGATCTTACGGAAGTTCTCCGCCTCCTCCTCTTCCTGCGACTTAAAGACGATCTTATCCAGCTTCGTCACACCCGATACGAGCGTGAGCACCCCTTCGCCGAATTCGCGGCGGACGTCCTCTTCCGTAGCGGACGTATCTTCGATCACATCATGCAGCAGAGCGCCCGCGATCGTCTCGGCGTCCAGCCCGAGATCGATCAGGATCTCCGCAACGGCGCACGGGTGAATAAAATAGGGCTCGCCCGAGGCGCGGCGCTGATTGCGGTGCGCCTCTTTGGCAAAATCATAGGCATGCAGAAGCATCTCACGTTCATCGCCCGTGTAGAACTCATAAATTTTCATGAGGATGGATTCCATATTCATGCCTCCTGTAAACGTCTGACGGCGTTATAGACCGCCGAGTTGGTCAGCTCCGTATGCTTTCCGCGGAAGACGTGCAGCCGCCCGTCCGTCAGGGAAACAAGCCCGAGTTCCTCAAAGACGGCAAGCGCAAAAATAAATTGCCGCGTATCGAACCCGAGACCGTCGCAGCTCTTCGCCGCCTCGGCATAGGTGCTCCCCGTCACGCTGCCGCCGTGCATGCGGAGCGCTGCAAACACGCCGAGAAGATCTTCCCGCGCGGCGGAAAGCGACAGAAGGCTCCTCCATCCGCTCAGGCTCCCGTTCACGAGGAGATGCGCATTGCCCGTCCGGACATTGACCGCCGGAGGCCTGTCCAGAAAAACAACGTCGCGGAAGGCGGTGAGATCGCACCCCGCGTCGGGCGCATACAGGATGACGTTCTCCGTATTGCCGGAAGAGAGACGGAAGACGTCCGCGGGGACTCCCGCAAGCGAAGGGAACGCGGCAAGCGTATCCTTTTCGTAAAAGACGGCGCAAAGCCCGTATGCGCAGTCCGCCCGCGCCGCGGCGATATATGCGTCGAGTTCTTCGGTCGTCGCGGTGGCGGCGCAGGGAGTCCCCCTGAGGGCAAGGAGCATATTTTCAAACGCTTCGGGCGAAGCGTCGCCGCCGCCCGCAGGCAGGACCGCCCGCACAAATCCCTTTAAATATTCCTTCCCGCGGAATCGGGAGAGGTTATACTCGAATACGATCGTTTTTTTCAGGTCGCTTCTGAGAAATTTCAATTCCTTCGCGCCGTTGAAATACATAAAGTCCAGTCCGCCCGCATTCATCGAGAGATGGGGCGACAGCGCCTTGACGGGCGCGGCGTCGAGGCGGTCTGCATCCATTGTGAAGAGCGGACGGCGGTTGCCCATGCCGAAAGGTTCGAGCAGCGTAAGCTCATGCGCGACGCGGACATGGTCTTCCCCCGCGCCGGCAACATACAGCTTGGCGGCAAAATCTTCCCGCCCGTGGTGCTTGCCGATATATTCATCGAGCGCGGCCTTCAGACGGGGGAAATTTTCCGCCGTCACGTTGACGCCCGCTGCCTGCGCGTGGCCGCCGAATTCTTCGATATACTCCGAGCAGGCTTTGAGCGCTTCAAAAATATTGACGCTCTCCACACTCCGCGCACTGCCGCGCAGCATATCGCCGCGGCGCACAAACAGAAGCGCGGGACGCGAGAATTCTTCCGCAATGCGGGCGGCGACGATGCCGACGAACCCCGCGTTCCAATTTTCCGCCGCGAGCATGACGACGTTTCCGTAAGCGCCCTCCGCGCGGATCTTCTCCACCGCCTGCGCATACAGCTCGTCGCAGGCGCGCTGACGTTCGCCGTTGTAGAGATTGAGTTTTTCGGCAAGCGCCGCGATCGCCTCTTCGTTCTCCGTTGTGAAGAGCGCGAGCGCCGCGTGCGCGTCCCCCATCCTGCCCGCCGCATTGATGCGGGGCGCGATCGTGAACGCGAGCGTCTGCGATGTGACCTCCGTCGTCTTGCCCAACAGCGCGGAAAATGCGGGGCGCGGGTGTTTTTCGATGCGTCTGAGCCCCTCCGCCACGATGTCGCGGTTTTCATCCGTCAGAGGCACACTGTCCGCGACGGTGGAGAGCGCGGCGAAACCGCCAAATTCCAGCGTCCTTTCCCCGACGAGCGCCTGTGCAAGCTTGAAGGCGACCCCCGCGCCGCACAGATTGTCGTACGGATAGTCGTCTTTGAGTTTGGGATTGACGGTAATACAGTCGGGAAGCCGGTCGGGCAGCTCGTGGTGGTCGGTC
>CALVLR010000077.1 GCA_944340685.1 uncultured Clostridia bacterium
CGATAGTCGCCAAACTAACCGTTATCGTAAGGACTTGTCGTCCAATAACCGTAAGGAATTTGCATTTTTATCAAATTCGCAGGTTATTGAACGAAAGCACGCAGTATGCCCTTAAAGAAAAAAGTCCATACGAGAGATCAAGTTAGTTTGGCAAAGCTATTGTAGCATATTTGAAAACAAAATTCAATAGCCTTCACAAAGACTATTTTGCGGAATAACACATAGCGAGTACTTTAATAAACATCTGCCAACACCCCTGAAGGGGTCCCCTTGGCAGGGCTTCGGCTGCGCCTCGCGCGAACCCGCAGGCTTTCTCATCCTTAGCTCCACCACCACGAAAAGGCACCGCCGAAGCGGTGCCCTCGTGATGGATGTCGTACAAATATCAGACTTTCTATGGGATTCTGCCAACACCCCTGAAGGGGTCCCCTTGGTAGGGCTTCGGCTGCGCCTCGCGCGAACCCGCAGGCTTTCTCATCCTTAGCTCCACCGCCACGAAAAGGCACCGCCGAAGCGGTGCCCTCGTGATGGTGGAGCTAAGGGGATTCGAACCCCTGACCTTTTGAATGCCATTCAAACGCGCTACCAACTGCGCTATAACCCCATGTTGATGGTATTGTATTTTGAAACTGATTTTGAATGCCCTTTCAAGAATGGCATTGCGGGGCGTCGCGGGAACCGCTCCGCGCCGATGCCATTTTGCACGTCCGTGCAAAGCTTCGCTCCGCTCGCGCAACCGCGCTGCCAACTGCGCTATAACCCCATTGGCAGGGTTATTATACAAGATTTTACGACTTTTGTCAATGCAAAACAGTCCGTGAATCGATTTTTTCCTCTTCAGATTTACACAGGCACACGAACTTCAACAATGCAGCGAAACGGGACACTTTTATCAAGCGCCCCGTTTCGTGTAATGGAGAAAATCATGCCAATATGAGAAAAGCATTCCTTTTAAAAACCATTCTTTCTCAGTTTTCGTACGTTTTGAGGATCTCGGCAGCGATGACGCGGCGCGGAAGCCGTCTGTCCATAGCCGTCTTTTCAAGATAGCGATGCGCCTCCTGTTCGGTCATATTCTGATAGCGTACCAACGCACACTTTGCGCGGTCGATGATCTTCATATCGTCGAGCGCCGCCTTTAAACGGTCATTCTCCCCTTCCAAGGCACGCATGCGTTCATGAAGTTCCAATGCGGAAGAAAACGACTGCAAAAAAGCTGCGGGCGCAAGCGGAACTTCAAAATGAAGCGCGCCCTCGAGCTTGTTCGGGCCGACCGTTACGATGAGCGCTTTCGGAAACGTTTCTGCGATCGTCCGCGCTTCCGCTTCTCCCACGGACGGCAACAGGATCGCAGCCTCCGCCGCCCCCGCAGTCTCCGCGGCACGCGAAACACCGCGCGCATCAAATCCTTTTTCCCGCAGGAATCCGACGATCTTTTCGCAGCCGCTCCCTACGACGAGTACACGCCTTTTTTCCATAGATCAGTTGTCCGTATACATCTGTTTATAGGGATTTGCGCTGTTGGGCACGAGGCGGATATACTGCGCACTGAGATATTCCGCCGCATCCTCGCCGAATGCGCCGCACCATGCCCCGATGAGAGAACGGGCATCGTCGGGAAGCACCGAAAGGCGCTCCACGCGCACCTGTGCGGGAAGCAGCGGCGGGACATCTTCGCAGCGGAGATAGATCTCGCCGCCGTGCATACCCGTGCCGCAGAAGTTGCCGATAATGGGCTTGCCGTCCGCATGATTGCCCAAAACGACGATGGTGCCGCCTGCCTGATACTCGCCGAGAAAGCTCCCCGCCCTGCCGCCGATGACAATGGCGGGCTTGCTCTCGCGGTATGCCTTCATGTGGATGCCGCAGCGATAACCGACGTCGCCGTGCACGAGAATGGTGCCGCCGCGCATGGCATAGCCCGTTGCATCGCCTGCGCTGCCGTTGACGACGATCGCGCCGCCGTTCATCGTGTCGCCCGTCGCCTCCTGCACATTCCCCTCGACGCGGACGACTGCGCCGTTGAGATATGCGCCGAGCGCATTGCCGGGCGTGCCGACGATCTCGATATGCTTTTCCGATAGTCCTGCGCCGATATAGCGCTGCCCGATGCAGTTTTCTATGACGATCTCCTGATCGGAGGTATCGCGCACCGCCGCGTTGAGGTCGGCAAAGTGCAGATTTGTAGCGTCGATATTCATTTTCAAACCTCTCTCGATAACATCGCTTTCCGCATATCCGCGGGGAACGCCGCGAGCATGGGCGCTGTCTCCAGTCTTGCCACATCCAATCCGGCAAGCGGGGTACGGTTTCTGACGAGCGAAGTATAGATCCCCGCGCGCTCCGGGGCGTTGACGAGGATAAACCCTTTCAGGACGCCGCCTTCCACAAAGAATTTGCGGTATTCCTCCCCTTCCGCATCGGTGAAGCTCTCACCCGTATAGCTGCCCGCCGTAAGAACGTGCGAGCCGAAGAACCCGATCGCATTCAGCGGGATCGCGGAGCCGAACGCCGCGTCGCCGCCCGCCATGTTCACGCCCGCGGCAAATCCCTGCTGCGTGGCGTTGGGCAGGAGCGCCAGAATTTTACGCGTGCCCGAGGAGACGTCGTCACTCTCCGTGCAGTCGCCTGCGGCGTAGACGTTTTGCAGCGATGTGCGCAGGTGATCGTCGGTGATAATGCCGCGCGCGACCTCGCCGCCCGCCTCTTTGACCAGCTCCACGTTGGGACGGACGCCCACCGCAACGACGAGCAGGTCGAACGCGACCGTTTTGCCGCTGACGAGATGCGCCGTGTTCCCTTCAAACCTCTTTACGCTGTCCGAAAGATAGAACTCAGCCCCCTTTGCCTCCAGTTCGCGCTGCACGATCGCCGCGCCGGCGTCGTCGAGAATGCTTGGAAGGATGCGCCCCGCCATATCGACGACGGAGACTTGCTTCACGCGGTCGACAATGCCCTCGAGGCATTTAAGCCCGATGAGTCCCGCCCCGATGATGAGCGCGTGTTTCTCCTTGGAGAGCGCCTTTTCAAGATCGAGCGCGTCCTGCAAGGACATGAAATGAAATTTCTCCCCGACGGTTTCAATGCCCTCCATGGGCGGATCGA
>CALVLR010000078.1 GCA_944340685.1 uncultured Clostridia bacterium
CATCTTGCCGCTTTTGATTGCTTTGCACCTTTGGCGAGAAGATTTTTGCGCCAGATTTTTGTGAAGATGACGAAGTAATACCCGCGTATTACAAGGAAGATGAGCAAAAAGATGCCGAAAAGATTCCGCCAAAGGCGTGGTTCGTATTTTTCCCTTACAGTATATATCGGAAAGGCGCGGGATCCCCGCGCCTTTCTTCTTATCTAGGAGCATGTATATGAATTTTGAAGAACTCAAAGCCCTCTACCTTCGCCGCCAGAGCTGCCGCGCCTTCTCGGGCGCGCCCGTCCCGCGGGAACTTCTCGAAAAAGTCTGTTCCGTAGCCCTTTTGGCGCCATCCGCCTGCAATGCGCAGCCGTGGAAACTCGTTGCGGTCACAGGCGAAAACGTCAAAAAGATCGCCCCGTGCATGCAGGGCATGGGCATGAACAAATTTGCCTCGGACGCGGGCGCGCTCGTTGCCGTCTGCGCGGGCAGGAGCAACGCAAGCGCAAAGGCGGGCGGAAAGATGGTGGGTACGGACTTCACCGCGAACGATCTGGGCATTCTCACCGCACACCTCGTGCTCGCCGCAGAGGCGGCGGGGCTTGCGAGCTGTATCCTCGGCTGGCGCAGCGAAAAGAAGCTCTGCGCGGCGCTCTCCCTCCCCGAAAAAACGTACATTCCCGTCGTCGTGGCGCTCGGCTATTGCGCGGACGGCTATGCGATCCGTGAAAAAAAGCGGAAACCTTTGGAAGAGACCTTCACCCTTCTTTGATCTCAGGAATCCTTGACTTTTTCCCTGCGGGAAGGTATAATGATATAAACTATTTTCGGAAGGTCCTACTATGGCAAAAAAGCAGGAACAACTCAAACTCGTTCCCGTAGAGAAAGACGAAGCGCAGCAACAGACGCCCGAAAAGAAAATGACGATCTACGAATATGAGGAAAAATACGTCCGCCGCCAGAACGTGCGCGGGGCGCGTTTCCTCATAGGGCTTCTTGCGGGCGTGATCGGCGTGTTTATGGGCTGGTGTCTCTTCTCCTTCACCATGCAGCTCTATAACCTGCACCCCTATGCGGGGTATGCGGCGGCCGTCGTCAGCGTGATCATCTTCATTTTCGTCTTTATTGTCCCGCTCGTCAAGATCCTGCGGTCCGACTACTTCATTACCAATGTGAACGCCGCGCACGCCGGCAAAGCGAAGCGCCACAACAAGCGCGTTCGGCGCTCGATCGCGGAAAAGATGGTGGAATTCAACAACAGCGTCTCGGGGGTAGGCTGGTACGACGATAAGCTCGTGGGCGACCTTGCCGTGGCGCTCCGTACGAACGACGATCCGCTCATCAAATCGACGCTCACCGCGCTCTATAAGGGCAAGGTGAAGAAAACGGCGAAGGACATTATTTTCAAGTGCTCGCTGAAGTCGGCGGCATACTCCGCTGTTTCACAGAGTTCGCGCACGGACGCGCTCCTCGTCGCCGTCGTCAACTTGCAGATGATCAAAGACATCGTCTTTCTGTACGGGTTCCGCCCCTCCGACACAAAGCTCGTCAAGATCTTCTGGGCGGTCGTCCGCAACTCGCTCACGGCGTTCGGGCTTGGTTCGCTCCAGATCGGCAACGCCGTCGTCAAGACGATGGGCGACGCCGCAAAAGGGATCCCCTTTCTCGGTTCCGCCATTTCCGCCCTTGTCGACAGTTCCATTCAGGGGCTGACGAACGGAACGCTGACAGCGGTGATCGGCTATCAGACGATCAAATACCTCAACAAGGAATACCGCTTGCAGAACATTCTCGACGGGATCGAAGTCGCCGAATCGCAGGAAGAGCTGGAAGAGACGTGCGCCGAGATCAAAGACGAGCTCAAACGCCGCCCCGCCCGCGCCCCCATGGGCGCATGAAGGCGCCCGCTTTCAACCCGCGGCATTTGTATCCTTTCAGCCTCCCCCACGGGGAGGCTGTTTTTTTAATCTTCCAGTCCCGCGAGATAGTCGATGCTCACGCCGAAATATCGCGCCATGGCAACGAGCTTGGAGAGCGTCGGCTCGCACTTTCCAAGCTCCCATAAGCTCACCACAGACTTGCCCACGTCCAGCTCCTTGGCAAGCCCGATCTGTCCCAGCCCCCGCTCCTGCCTGAGTTCCTTCAACCGTTCGCAAAATACTCTGTTCATGCATTTTATTTTCCCATTATTCTGGTAAAAATACTTGACTTCCCAGTAAAATGGGAATATACTAAAAGTAACAAACAATTGGAGGAGAGATAAATGTTTTGCAAACACTGTGGAAAAGAAATTGACGACAAAGCCATTGTATGCCCGCACTGCGGCGTACAGGTGGCAAAACTGCCTTCGCAGGAATCTAAGACGAACGTCCTTGCGATCATTGGATTTATATTTTCTTTTTTCATCCCCATCGTAGGGCTGATCTGCTCGATCATCGGGCGAAAAAATGCGGCGGAGTGCGGCGGAAACGGACATGGCTTAGCAACTGCGGGGCTTGTTATCAGCATTCTTTGGATGGTGCTCGGCGTGCTCCTTGTTATCATCGTAAGCTGTGCTGCCGCGGCGCTGTAAGCTGAAACCGCCCAAACAAATTGAGCGCCAATTTTTCAGGAGAGAAAGATGTACTGTAAAAACTGCGGGAAAGAAATCAGCGATCAGGCGATCGTATGCCCGCACTGCGGCATACAGACGGCGGAGCTTCGCAAAGAGAATCAAAGCAATACGCTTGCTCTCATCGGGTTCATTATGGCTTTCATTGTGCCGATCGCAGGGCTGATCTGCTCGATCATGGGTTACAAAAACGCTCCCGAACGCGACGGCAGCGGAAAAGGTCTCGCCACGGCGGGCATTGTCATTTCCGCCGTATTCCTCGCACTCTCGGTCGTCCTTATCGCCATCTATGTCGTGCTCATCTTCGGGCTGATCGGCGCAGCCGCAGGCGGAGTTCCGATTTAGAAGCGATTCGCCTGCAATCCTCTGTAAAATACGCGCCCGCCGCGGGAAAAACCCGCGGCGGGCGCTTCGTTTATGACCAATGTATGAACGCGGCGTACTCCACGCCTGCGAACGCAATGCCTACGATCCCTTTTCGATCCCCTTGCGGATGCGCGTCCTTTTCACCTGCGCCTCGTAGCCGTTTTCCGTCGGGTGGTAGTAGATCTTATCTTTCAGCGAATCGGGCAGATACTGCTGCTGCACCCAGCCGCCGAAATCGTGCGGATAGAGATATTTTTCCCGTTCCGCCTTTATCTCGCGCGAGCCGTACGAGACGTCTCTGAGGTACGAGGGCACGGCGTCGTCGCGCGTGCGGACGGCGTCTTCCCTGGCGGCGAACATCGCATTTTTCACCGCGCCGCTCTTCTCCGCTTCGCAGACATAGATGATTGCCTCCGAGAGCGGGATGAGTCCCTCGGGATAGCCGATGTTCTGGAACGCCGTAAGTGCGGAAGTCGCCACCACGAGCGCGTTGGGATCCGCCATGCCCACATCTTCGGCGGAATGCACGATGAGGCGGCGCAGAATGAGCAGCGGATCGCACCCGCCCTCGATGAGCCGCATCGCATAATAGAGCGCCGCGTTCGCATCGCTCCCGCGAAGCGACTTGCAGAAGGCGGAAAGAATATCGTAATATAAGTCCTCGTTATAGGAGAGCGCCTTGCGCTGAATGGACTGTTCGGCGTCCGCAAGGGTGACGCGGATGGTCCCGTCGCTCTGCGGCGGCGTGGTAAGCACGGCAAGCTCCAAGGCGTTGTACGCCATGCGCAGATCGCCGCCCGCAGCGGACGCAATGTGAGAAAGCGCCGCGTCCTCCATCTCCGTTTTATAACTCCCGAGCCCCTTGCGCTTGTCGTGTAGCGCACGTCCGAGCGCGTCGAGGATCTCTTCTTCAGTAAGGCGCTTGAACTCGAATACACGGCAGCGGGAGACGATCGCGGGCGTCATCGAGGCATACGGGTTCTCCGTAGTGGAGCCGATGAACACGATCGTGCCCTGCTCAATGGCGGGCAGGAGCGAGTCCGACTGCGTTTTATTGAAACGGTGGCACTCGTCCAGCATGAGATAGGTGCGGCGGTTATAGAGCTTGAGATTGTCGCGCGCCCTGTCGACGGCTTTCTTCACGTCCGCCACGCCCGCATTGACTGCGTTGAGCTTGATGAACTCCCCGTTCGTCTGCGCGGCGATCACGTTGGCGAGCGTTGTCTTGCCGCACCCGGGCGGTCCCCAGAAGATGCAGCTTCCGAGCCGGTCGAGCGCGATCGCGCGGCGCAAAAGGCTCCCCTCTGCGACGATATGCTTCTGTCCCACAAAATCATCGAGTGTAGAAGCGCGCATGCGTTCGGCGAGCGGCTTCGCTTTCTCTTCGTTGTCGTTAAAATCAAATAAATCCATATTTCTTCGCGGCGCGTTCATGCCTGCGGCGCGTCATCCTGAATGAGCGAACGGATCTTTCCGATATTCGCCTTCCCGAGTTCATACCCTTTTTCATAGGCGAAAGCAAGATTTTTCACCTTGTATTGGCTCATATCGCCAAGCTCCGGTTCCAGCCACAGGTCGATATGCCTGCGGCGCTGGCGTTGTTTGCGCTGCGTGATGCGCGTATCCACAATGTCTACATAGCGGAGGAGCGTATCGATCAGGTTCTTCGGCGGCTCGGCGCGCGAGGCGGTGAGATCTCCCAGAACGTCTACAGCGACGATGACCTCCGCACCCAGCTTTTTCAGCTCGCGGGTAGGAACGCGCTCCAGAACGCCGCCGTCCACCAGCATTTTTCCGTCGATGATCTGCGGCGAAAAAGCGCCCGGAATGCAGCTCGACGCAAGGATCGCGTCGATCACGTTCCCCTCGTTCAGCTCCACCGTCACGCCTGCGACAAGATCGGTCGCCACGCAGGTAAACGGGATCTTCAGATCGGCAAACGTCGTCTCGGGCGGGATGTACATTTCGATGAGTTTGCGCGCCTTGACAAACTTAAAAAGACCGTTGGCGCGGATCGGGTTTACATTGAGCGCCGCCACCTGCGAAAGTTTCAGGCCGACAATGCGTTCTTTTACCGTTTCCAGCGGAACGCCGGCACAGTAACACGCGCCGACAATCGATCCCATGGAACATCCCGACACATAGTCCGCGCGGATACCCGCCTCTTCGAGCGCCTGTAAAAATCCGACGTGCGCAACGCCGCGCGCGCCGCCCGAACCGAGTGCAAGCCCCAACTTTTTCATAATTTTCTTCTCCCCTTCGTATATTTTAGCGTGAAACTTCGCGTAAAATCTTCCTGGATTCTATCTATGCTCGCCCTTGCGGCATTTCTTGCCTTTCTCATCTCTCCTGCGCGCTATGCTCAGCGCGTCTCGGAGGGGATCTCCCTTTGGGCAGTCTCCGTTCTTCCGGTCACGCTGCCCTTTCTCTTTCTGACGCTGCTCCTCTCCCGTCTGCCTGCATATGCGCGCGTATCAGGCGCGCTTTCCCCCATATTTGCAAGGAGTTTCCGCGTATCGGGCGCAGGCGGCTGCGCCGCAGTTTTATCGCTGCTCTCGGGGTATCCTGCAGGCGCGCGCGCCGTGCTCGACTTACACGAACGCGGACTTCTCGCAAGGGAAGAGACCTTCCGCACCGCATGCCTTGCGACCACGAGCGGACCGGCTTTTCTCGCAGGAACGCTCGGCTCGATCGCGGGGATCGGCATTGGATGGCTGCTGTTTGCGGCGCACCTTGCAGGGATATGGAGCGTGAGTTTCGTGCTCGGGCGGCGGACAAAACCGCCCGCCGCCGGAGCGCCGCCCGTGCGTTCCGACCCGCAAAACGCACTTACAGAGAGCCTTTCTGCCGCCGTTCTGTCCGTGCTTGCCGTAGGCGGCGCCATTGCGCTCTTTTACGCTTTCGGATACATGCTCGCCGATCTTCTTTCCCCGCTTGCTCTCCCCGAGACCGCCGCGGCGGTCGTACAGGGACTTGTGGAGATGACGTCCGGCTGCGTGCTTCTCCTGCAGGCGCCCTCGCCGCTCCGCATTGCGCTCAGCGCCTTCCTCGTGACCTTCGGCGGCGCATGCGTGCTCGTTCAGCAGTGGAGCTTTCTCGGGAGAACGGGGATCCGCCTTCCCGTATTTTTGCTTGCAAAATTCACGCAGGCAGTTCTCGCCGCGGGCTTTGCCTATTCTCTTGCCCTGCTTCTTTAATTGTACGCGCCCAGAATCCGGAAGGTGCGGCAGACGGCGCGGGCGCGCTCCAATGTGCTTTGGATCCGCGCGTCGGCAATGTCGCCGTCAATTTCGATGAAGAAGCGGTACTCGCCGAGGACATCGCGGATAGGTCTCGATTCAATGCGCGTGAGGTTGATCCCCTCATCTGAAAACACCTTTAAGAGCGCAAGAAGACTCCCCGGGCGGTGTTCGCAGACGGCGCAGAAAAACACCGTGCCGCTGTGCGCGGGAAGCCCTTCTTCCCGCCTGCGCAAGCGGAAAAATTGCGTAAAGTTGTGCTTTTCGTTGGCGATATTTTCCGCCGAGAGCACGACGCCTTCTTTGTGAGCGTGCGCGCCGACAATCCCCGCGCTCTCATGATCGACAAGTTCAAGACTTTTCGCCGTGGAATTCACAAAGATGCACTGCGCATCCGGAAGATATTGCTGCAAAAATTCCGAGCACTGCCCGATCGCCTGCTCGTGCGAATACACCCGCCTGATCTCTGAGAGCGCAACACCCTCCTTCACGGCGAGACGGTGATCGATCTTCAGCATCGTCTGCTCGACGGCATACACATCCTCCCGCTCCAGAAGATCAAGGTTCTGCAAAACGCCGCCCTGAATGGAGTTTTCGATGGGAACGACGGCGTCCTCCGCCTCGCCGCGCGTGAGCGCGGCAAACACGGCGGGAAAATTCCCGAGGAGCAGGACTTGACTCTCCGGACAAAGTTTTTGTGCGGCGAGGTGCGAATAGCTCCCCGCCGGTCCGAGACAACTCACTTTTTTCAAGCCGTTCATACCATTCTCCGATCAATTTTGTCCGCGAACAGGGCTGCCCTACTATAAAATTGCGGGAAGCCGAGGGAGTTTACTCAAATAACGAAGATTTTTCGCGTCAATTCGCGAAAAATCTGTGAGCCTCTCGTTTGGCGTGCAGATGCAAGCAAGGCGAGGAACGCGAGGAAAAGCCGAGGGAGTTTACTCAAATAACGTTGCAAAAGGCGTCACTTGTTATGCCTTTTGCGCCACAATTTGCCGCTCGCGCGGCTCTTGCGGAAAGGTGAGGCAATGCGAAGCTAACCGTTGCTAATTCGCATTGCCGAGGAAAACCGCGGTTAGCCGAAGGCGTGCCCGCGGGTTGTCTTTCAAAATCACGGAAATTCCTTTCGTCCGTTCGAAAAGAATTTCGTGAACAACTACGCTTTCTCCGCAATATCGAGAATCAGCCTCTCCGTATCCGCCCAGCCGAGACAGGGATCGGTAATGGATTTCCCGAATACGATGTCGTGCTTCTGGTTCCCCTCTTCGAGGAAGCTCTCGATCATGAACCCTTTGACGATGCGCTTGAAATCCGCGTCGTAGGTGCGGTTCTGAAGCACCTCCTCCACAATACGGATCTGCTGGCGGAACTGTTTTTTGGAGTTGGAATGGTTGGAATCAATGACGATGGCAGGATTTTTCAGCTCGTCGGACTTCGCGTACCCATCGAACACCTGCATCACCGTCTCGTAATGGTAGTTGGGAATGTCGTTGCCGTAGTGGTCGACGCGGCCGCGCAAGACGACGTGCGCATACTCGTTGCCGTTCGTGGCGACCTGCCAGTTATGATACTTGAACACCTGCGGGCTCTGCGCGGCATACACCGAATTGAGCGTGACGGGGATGCTCCCGCCCGTGGGATTTTTGATGCCGACGGGAAGCTCGATCCCGCTGGAAACAAGGCGGTGGAGCTGATTTTCACTCGAACGCGCGCCGACTGCAATATAGGTCAGAAGATCCTCTACATAGGCGTAATTTTCGGGATAAAGCATTTCGTCCGCCGCGGAAAGCCCCGATTCCTCGATCGCCTTGATGTGCAGATCGCGGATGGCATAGATGCCTTTTAAAATATTTTCGCGGTTCTCGGGGTCGGGCTGGGAGAACATCCCCTTATAGCCCACGCCCTTGGTGCGCGGCTTGTTGGTATAGACGCGCGGAATGAGCACGAGCTTTTCCTTGACGCGCTCGTTCAGCCTGCCGAGACGCCGCACATATTCCAGAACGGGCGCCGCTTCATGCGCGGAACAGGGTCCGACGATGACGAGGAGTTTATCGCTCCTGCCGGCGATCACGTCCTTGGCGAGCGCGTCGCGCTCCGCCTTGACGGCGGCAAGTTCCTTAGGCAGAGGCAGTTCCGCCAGAATCTCTTCTGCGGAGGGAATTTCGATCTGTTTTTCAAACATCTTCTTTTTGTCCTTTTTGTGCGTTAATATATGCATACACCGCCTGCGGAACGTACTCCCTGTACGGTTTGCCGAAGGCAATGCAATTTTTTACAAGCGTGGAACTGATGTGCAGGTGCTTCTGCTCGGCGGGGATATAGATCGTGACGAGCGCTTCGTCGAGATCGCGGCTCGCATAAAAATCAGCGTTCTCATATTCAAAATCCACCGTATTGCGGATCCCGCGCACATAGAATGGCGTTCCTTCCCGTTTGAGAAGGTCGACGATGACCCCCTCCCAGCGCATGACGCGCACGCGCGGCTCTGCCGCAAAGACGGCGCGGATCATCTCCTCGCGCGCCTCTGCCGAGAACATGCATTTTTTTTGTTTGTTTTCCGCAATGACGACGAGGACTTCATCGAAGAGCGCAAGGCTCTTTTTTACGGTATCTTCGTGCCCGACGGTAAACGGGTCGAACGTTCCTGCAAACACACATTTCTTCATACTTCGCTCCTGTGAAAGAAGGCGACTTTTGTACGCCCGTAGCTTCTCAGATCGCAGCGCTCCCAGCCGGAAGGCGCCGCCACTTCCCGCTCGCTCTCATAGACGACGATCCCTCCCTCCGCAAGCAGGCCGCGACCGGCCAGGAGATCGAAGATCTCTGCGGCGCAGTCCATCTTGTAGGGCGGGTCGCAGAATACAACGTCGAACTTCCCTGCGGCGCGCGAAAGGCATGCGCGGAAGTCAAGGTTTGTAACGACGGCGGACACCCCGAGCGACGCAAGATTTTTCTTCAGGATCGCAAGGCTCTCGCGCGATGCGTCGTTGAACGCCGCTTCCCGCGCCCCGCGCGAAAGACTTTCCAGCCCCAGCGCGCCGCTCCCGCAGAACAGGTCGAGCACGCGCGCGCCGATGAGCTTTTGAGAGAGGATCTGGAACACGGACTCTTTCACGCGGTCGGAGGTCGGGCGAACGTCTTTCCCCTTGAATTCCGCAAGCACGCGTCCGCGATATTTGCCTGCAATGATCCTCACTTCTTTCTTCCCTTCACGGAATTGATCTCCTCCGTGCGGCGGCTCTGCGCCTCTTTGGCGTGTTTTTCCGCCATCGCGCCGACAATATAAAAGACGCCTGTAATGATCATGGGGAATAAGATCGTGAGAAGCGACCAACCGCCGCTGACGGGCGGATAATCCCATTCCTGCACGCCGGGCCACGTCAGATTGCGGTACCACTGGATCGGAAGGATCGACCATGCCGCAAACATATCGAGAAACAGCTCCGCCCATTCCCATGTCGGAGGGAAAATGGCGAGAATGCCGAAAATGATGACGGGGATCCCCACATAGAATCCGATGAGGAAACCCTTCCACGGACGGAACTCCTGCTCAGGGCGATGATCGCCGCCGGAAACGATCCCGTTGCGCACATTCTGGCGATGCAGACAGCCCGTCAGATAGGAATCGTAGTGCAGCTTACCGTAGTTGAACGCCAGATGCGCATTGAACGCCGCGCCGCCGACAATGCAGACGCAGCCCAGCACGATCTCGTATATTTCTACATTTTCCGAGATCGCCGGCACGGCAAGCGCGATCAGGCTCATAAACAGATACATCATGCACGGCGTGACGGAACGCAGGAAGCAGACCTTCTGTACGCGCCAGAAACGCCGCCAGGGATTATCCGGCTTGCGCTTCCTTTCTTTCTTCGGTAATTCGTTTAACATACAACCTCCGCGGGTCAGACCCGCTTTTTTATTATATCCCCCGAAGGGCAGCAATGTCAAGCGTTGAAATGCACGATCCCGTTTTCGGTGACGAGCGCGTGCAGCGGGACGTCCTGCGGCTCCCTTGGCAGCTTGTCCGTCTGCTGCGCCGCATAACACAGCCCTATCCTGAGCACGGACGGATGCGCCGCAAAATATGCGTCGTAAAAGCCTCCTCCGTAGCCGAGACGGTATCCCGACCGATCGACCGCCAGAAGCGGCGTGAACGCTACGTCGCAGGGCATGTCCGCCCCTGTTCTCGGCGCAGGGATCCCGTAAGCGCCCTGCGTGAGTTCCCCGTAAGCAGCCGCGAGCATGACGCCGCCTTCGATGCGCGGCAGGCACACCTGTTTCCCCGCAGCGCGCAGCGCGGCGATCAGGCCGCGCGTTCCCGCCTCCGTCCCGATGGCATGATATACAAAAAAACGTTCCGCGTTCCAGAAGGGTGAATGGAGAATATGGCTCAGGATCTGCCTGTCCGCCTCTTCGGAATGCGCCGCGGCACGGATCTGCCGGAAGCGGCCGCGCAATATTTTCTTATCGCACATATCTCTTTTCCGCCCTCCTTCCCGCATTCACGAGCACTTCGTAGGCGGTCGTCCCGTGTTCGCGCGCATACGCTTCCGCATCCGACAAAATACAAACGCGCTTCCCGAACGGAAGCTCTCCTTCGCGCACGCAGGCGTCCATGCAGAGTTTTCCCTCTGCGCCAAGTCCGCCTGCACGGAAAAATCCGTCGCCGTATCCGACGCGCAGCGTATGCAGAGCGGCGTACCTCTTTGCGGCGGCAGCATACCCGACGCCGCCTCCGAACGGCTTTCCGCTCTGCGCAACGGGAGCATAGATCTTCATGGCGGGGCGCACGCGCAGCCGCAGCGGCGCGTCCTCAGGCGCATAGCCGTACAGCGCAAGTCCGATGCGGACGGCGTCAAACGTCTCCCCGCCCCACGCAACGCCGCCCGTTGCGGCAAGATGGCAGAAAAGCTTCGGATACAGCCGTTTCGCCTGCAGACAGGCAAACGCAAACGCCTTTTCCTGCGCAAGCCTTGCGCGCACATCGGAAGGCTCGTAGAGATGTGAGAAGATCCCCTCCGCCGCAATGTGCGCCCGCACGGCTTCGCGGCAGGCTTCCGCCGTTTCGAACGGAGAAAACCCATAGCGGTTCATCCCCGTATTGACGGCGATATGTACGCGCACGCCGCGCCCTGCCCGCGCCAGAATACGCAGCACGGGAAAGGACGAAAGCGTCAGAACAAGCCCAAGCGCCGCGCCCCGCCGCGCCTCTTCCGCCGAGAGCGGAGGCGTAAGCACCAAGACGTCTCTGCTGACGCCACCGTGAACGAGCTGCGCGCCCTCATCTACCGTTGAAACGGCAAATGCACATACCATGTCCTGCACGGCATGCGCAATTTGCAGCGCGCCATGCCCATAGGCGTCGTCTTTCACGACGGCGATGACGGGCTTCCCCGTACATTTGCGCACGGCGCATATGTTCGCTCTGACTGCGCCGAGCGATACGACTGCGAGAGTACTTTGCATACTCCCATCGTATGCGCCCGCCCGAAAAAGCGGTTACGCCTTATACACAAAGCGGCGGCAGTGTTCACACTCGACGACGTTCCCGCCCGCAAGTTTGCCCTGCTGTGCGAGGGGGAAATCCATACCGCAGATGCACCTGTCGCCATTCAGCGGCGCGATGATCGGAAAGATCTTTTCCTTGCGCTTCTGCTGATACCGCGCCATGAGGTCGGCGGGGATGTTCTTCGCGAGCGCGGCAAGTTTTTTTGCGATCGCGTCCGCCTCGGCAGCGCGGGAATTTTTCAGCTCCTTGAACTTTTTACTGTACTCCTCGCCCTGCTTCTGCATGGCGATCGTCTGCTTCTTGAAACGGTCGTACTCCTCGACCGCGGCGGTTATATCGGCGGTCAGCTTATTGAGTTCTCCTTTGATGGCGCGCAGGCGGTCTAAAAGCGCCTGCGCGTTCTTTTTGTAGAACGCGATGTCGCCGCCCTCTTCGCCGACCATCTCGTCGATGTCTGCATACTCGGCGATCTGACGGGAGACGTCCTCCGCACGGCGGATCAGATCGTCACGGAGACGTTTGAGCTCCGCGGCGCGTTTATCCTGCGCGTCGAGCTTTTCGCGGGCAGACTCCATGAACTTTTTCGCCTGCATGAATTTTTTGCGTTCGTCGCTCCCCGCGACCGACTGTTCGATCTTGCGAAGATCGGCGTCTACCTTCTGATACTCCAAAAGCTGTTCTAAAACGGTCATATGAACTCCTTACAACAGGCGCTCGTCCGTAAAGACGCGGACGGGCACCCCCTTGATTTTTGATTTTAAATTTTCCGCGAAACGGACGAAGCCGTAATTTTCGCAGGCATAGTGCGTCATGAGCACGACGTTGACGCCGCGGTCCACGAGCGCGGCGATCAGGTGATGTTTCGCGTCTGCCGAAACGACGGTATCCGCGCCCAGCTTGACCGCGAAAGCGACGGAGCTGTCGTCCAGCCCCGCGCCGCAGAAACTTGCGACCCTGCCGACGGGACGGCTCCCGTACACGATCACACGGTCCGTCGAAAAACGCGCCTTGATCCGCCCCGCAAACGCTTCGAGAGGTTCCTCCTCCACAGAATAGATCCTGCCATAGCCGCCGTCGGTCAGATCGTGCATCATATGATCGCAGGCGCTTCCGCCCAGCCCGAGCATGAGCTCCTCGTCGATGCCGCCGGATGCGCAATCGAGATTGAGGTGCGCAGAGATGACGGAGATGCCCGCCCGCGCGCACATCAGCACAGGATCTTCCGCCTTGAAAGCGGAAACAGGATAGAAAATGGCGGGATGGTGCGTGAAGATCACGTTGGCTCCCGTTTTTTTCGCCTCCTCGACGGCACGGCGGGAAAGATCGAGCGAGCAGAGAATGCCGCGCACCTCCTCGCCGCAGTCCACCAGGATGCCGCTGTTATCGTGGAAATTGTATGTTTCGCAATACTCGGCACTCAGCCGGAACGGCGCAAGCGCATCGATCGCCTCATAGACGTTCTTCAATTGCATCTGAGATCCCCTCCAGTTCATGTAATCGTTCGCGCAGCGCCTCCCGACGCGCGCCCTCGGCGCCGAGCAGCGCGCCGCGAAGCGTCTCAATGTCTTTGCATATTTTCAGATAAAAATCGCGCGAAGGCGACTTGAGATTATCCCGCCCGTACCTGAGTTCGAAGGCGGAATAGCTGCTTCCGCCCGCACCGCTGCCCGCGATGAGATCATAAAATTTTCCGTCCGAAAAGGTAAGATCATGTTCGATCCGCGCCCCGCGCGAGACGAGAAACGCCCGCACTTTTTCCGCGTTTTTCATGGGCTGCAATACAAACCGCGCAGGGAGGGACGCAGCTCTCGAAAGGATCGAGACGATCTCTTCCCCACCCATGCCCGCGATGAGCACGCAGTCGGGCGGCTCCGGCAGCCCGTCCATGCCGTCGGCGCACACGGGAATGCAGCGCCCCTCCGCGATCTCCGCACGCATGAGCTCCTCCGCCTTTTTCAGGCAGGCGGCGCTCACGTCGCTCACATATGCGCGCTCGCACAGCCCGCGGCTGAGCACATACTTCGTGCAGTAGCCGTGATCGCAGCCGATGTCGGCAAAGACGCGGCACTTCGGGATATACCCGCATATGACGCCGATGCGGTCCATTATTCAAGAAAATCTTTAAGCTTCTTGCTGCGGCTGGGGTGACGGAGCTTTCTGAGCGCCTTCGCCTCGATCTGACGGATACGCTCGCGCGTGACGTTGAACTCCCTGCCCACTTCTTCGAGCGTGCGGGGTTTGCCGTCGTCGATCCCGTAGCGGAGGCGAAGCACTTTCTCCTCGCGCGGGGTGAGCGTGTCGAGTACCCCGAGGAGCTGTTCTTTGAGCATGATAAAGGCAACGGAATCGCCGGGCGTCTGCGTTTTGTCGTCCTCGATGAAGTCTCCGAGATGGGAGTCCTCCTCCTCGCCGATCGGCGTCTCCAGCGAGACGGGATCCTGCGCGATCTTCTGGATCTCGCGCACCTTGCTCACCTCCACGCCCATCGCCTCGGCGATCTCTTCGGGCGAAGGTTCCCTGCCGTTCTCCTGCAAGAGCATGCGCGAAACGCGGGTGAGTTTGTTGATGGTCTCCACCATATGCACGGGAATGCGGATGGTGCGCGCCTGATCGGCAATGGCGCGGGTGATGGACTGGCGGATCCACCATGTAGCGTACGTGGAAAATTTGAATCCCTTCTGATAGTCGAACTTTTCCACCGCCTTCATCAGCCCCAGATTTCCCTCCTGAATGAGGTCCAAAAAGAGCATGCCGCGCCCCACATAGCGCTTTGCGATGGAGACGACGAGCCTTAAATTCGCCTCGGAGAGGCGGCGCTTCGCCGCTTCGTCCCCCTCCTGCATCTTGCGGGCGAGTTCGATCTCCTCGTCGCTCGAAAGAAGAGGCACGCGGCCGATATCTTTGAGGTACATCTTGACGGGATCGTCCAGCCCGATATCGGAGAGCGCCTGTTCAAACAGCTCTTTGTCGCGCTCGTCTTCATCGAAGATCGAGACGCCCTTTTCGGGAAGCTCCTTGTACACAAGCTCGATCTGCTGCGGGGAGAGATCGTATTTTTCCAGAATATCGCACAGGGCGTTGGTGGAAATGCTCCCCTTCATGCGGTAATCGGAGGCAATGCTCCCGATGAGTTCGTTCAGCTTTTCTTCCGTTACGTTCATAGTTTTCCTCCTGCCGAAAGGCTCTTGAGTTGTTTTGTATATTCTGCGATGCGGGCAAGGATCTCCCGCCGTTCTTCGTCGTTTGCATCCGCATAGCGCACACGCTCTGCAGCGATCTTCTCGGAGAGCGACTTTTCGCGCAGCGTTTTCACGCAGTCGGCAAAGTACTTCTCCGCGGCGGGCGAATCGAGATTGTCGCCGTAGTCCAGATTGAGGATCTCCGCAAGCTCACCGTCGGCGGGCATGAGATCGAAGATCCCGCTCGCGCGCACGCGTCCGGACTTTCTTCCGGAAATGACGTAGAGCGCGATCGTCCTGTGCGCGGGGTCGTCGAGCTCGACGGAGGCAAGATCGAAGGAAGCGGCGTACGGCTTGCCCAAAAGGCACGCCGCCAGCAAAAAGCGCGCGGCTTTCTTCTCCTTGTTTGCGTCGTCCTCCTTCGGGCGGACGGGTTCCGCCGGCCGCGGGAGTGCGGGCGCGTTTTCAAGATCGCGCTGCAACGCGCCCCCGCTGACGCGCGTCTCCCGCGCAATGCGTCCCAGCAGCTCCTCGCGCTCCGTCGCGCTCTCCGCCTCCCGCACGATGGAGAGCGCTTCCGAGATGTAGTCCCGCCGCTCCTCCGTCTTGGAAAGGTCGTACTTGCGCTTTGCTGCGAACAGGCGGAAATCAATGGGCGGCATCGCTTTGTCGAGACAGTCCTGATACCCCTGTGCGCCCGTCTTTTGCACGACGTCGTCGGGATCCATGCCGTCGGGCATGGGCACGACGCGCACTTTCAGCCCTTCCTGTTTTAAGATCTCAAGCCCGCGGAGATTTGCCTTCTGACCGGCAAAATCGCCGTCGTAGCTGATGAGGATATTTTCGGAGTACCGCTTTGCAAGGCGCGCCTGCTCCTTGGTGAGCGACGTACCCATGCTCGCGACCACCCCGTGGAAGCCTGCCTCATAGAGCGAAATGGCGTCCATATATCCTTCCACGATGATGAGCGAGGCAAGCCCGCCCGCGCGGCGCTCCTTTTTGACGAGGTTGATGTTGTACAGCGTCTTGCTCTTGTTGAAGAGCATGGTCTCGCGCGTGTTTTTATACTTGGCGCGGTCCGCCTTCTGCAGGAGCCGCCCGCCGAACGCAATGACCTCGTCCATGTGATTGATGATGGGGATAATGAGCCTGCCGCCCTCCGAATCGATGAGCCTGCCCTCCTCGGTGCGGGCGCATGCGCCGCTCTCCTCGCACTCCTCGGGCGTATAGCCCTGCGCCAGCAGATAGGACGGGAGAGAATGAAAGTCGAGCGACGCCCCGATCCCGAATTTTTTCAGCGTGGAAGGCGAAAACCCGCGCTTATGAAGGTATGCGATGTGTTCGTCCGCGCGCCCCGAATAGAGGTTGTTGAGGTAAAAGCGCGCTGCGTCTCGCATGAGCGAAGAGAGCCTGTCCCGCTTCTTTTTCTTGGCGGCCGCCTCCTCGGCGGAACGGTCGTCGTACGCGGGCACTTCCATGTGCGCGCGCGCCGCGAGGATCTGCACCGCCTGCATGAAATCGACGTTCTCATATCCCTTGACAAAGCCGATCACATCCCCCGAGACGCCGCAGCCGAAACAATGGTAATAGCCGTCGGCGGCGTTCACCGAAAAAGAAGGCGTCTTTTCATGGTGGAACGGGCAGCACGCCCAGTAATTATATCCCCTTCTCTCGAGCGGGATATAACTGCCGATGACCTCGACAATGTCGTTTTTTTCTTTGAGTTCGCGGATGAAGTCCTGAAAATCTCTCATACGCTCCCCTCCCGCGGCACGAAGAGCTTCTTGAACACGTTGATCGCATAGCGGTCGGACATCGAGGAGAGATAGTCGCAGATCGCGCGCGGGACGTCCGTTTTCGCCGTCTCCTGATACAGCTCCGGAAGCGCCTCGGGGCGCTCGTAAAAGTACCCGTACAGCGCGCGGAGCATGCGTTCGGCGCTCTCCTGAATGAGATGGTTGGCGTGTTCGTATACGTTTTCGAACATAAAGGTACGCAGCGCCTCGAGCGCCCTGCCCTTCTCTTCAGACATGCGCACGAAGGGCTTGTCCTTCGAGGTCTCGCAGATGTCGGTAATGGCGGCGTTGATGCGCGCGGAAGTATCCCGCCCGAACACCTTGACCGCTTCATCGGGCAGATCCTCCTCGCGGATGACGCCTGCGCGGATGGCGTCGTCGATGTCGTGATTGATATATGCGATGCGGTCGGCAAGGGATACGGCTGCGCCCTCCAGCGTGGCGGGATTCCCGCTCTTTGTGTGGTTGACGATCCCGTTGCGCACCTCGAAGGTGAGATTCAGCCCCTTGCCGTCCTTTTCCAGCACGTCCACCACGCGCAGAGACTGCTCGCTGTGGCGGAATCCCGCAGGATTCAGGGAGGCGAGCACGCGCTCCCCGACATGCCCGAAGGGCGTGTGCCCGAGATCATGCCCCAACGCGATCGCCTCGGCGAGATCCTCGTTGAGGGAGAGGCAGCGCGCGAGCGAGCGCGCGATCTGCGAGACGTCGAGCGTGTGCGTGAGCCGAGACATATAGTGATCGCCGTCGGGCGCGAAAAAGACCTGCGTCTTGTTCTTCAGCCGCAGGAACGCCTTGGAATAGATGATGCGGTCTCTGTCGCGCTGGAAGTCCGTCCGCATGGGACAGGCGGGTTCCTCCCGCATCCGTCCCTTGCTCTCGTACGACTTTGTGGCATACGGCGAGAGAAACGCGCGTTCTTTTTCGTAGGTCTTTTCCTTCATCACCCGTTATTTCGCAAAAAAAGCAAAATCTCCTTGTTTTTTGGGAAAATTTTCAAAAAGATTTTCGTTTTTCAGATGCCGAAACCGCCGTCTACACCCAAGATCTGCCCCGTGATATAGCGGGACGCGGCGAGAAAATATACCGCCTCGGCGACTTCATCGGGGGAGCCGAACCGTCCGAGCGGGATCTCCTCTTGGAGCGCGGCGCGCTCTTCCCCGGAAAGGTGTGCGTTCATCGCGGTATCGATGACGCCGGGCGCCACGCAGTTGACGGTGATCCCCGAAGGCGCAAGCTCTTTGGCAAGCGCCTTCGTGAAGGCGATGACCGCTCCCTTGGAAGCAGAGTATACGCTCTCGCAGCTCCCGCCTGAGACGCCCCAGACCGAGGAGACGTTGACGATCGCGCCGCCGCAGGCGAGCATCTTCTTCACGGCGTGCTTACAGGTAAGAAAGACGCCGCCCATATTCACGTCCATTGTGCGGGCGTACGCTTCCCAAGCGGTGTCCTGTACCTGCGCGTAGAGCGCCGTCCCCGCGTTGTTGATGAGCACGTCGAGCCTTGCAAACCTTTCGATCACGGCAGAAACCGCCCGTTCGTCTGCAACGTCCGCGCGGAGGAACTCCACTTCGGGAAGCTGCGCCCGCGCCGCCGCGGCGGCGGCTTCATCGGCAGAATAGAGCGCCGTCACACGGTATCCCCGCTCGGAAAAAAGGCGGCAGCAGGCAAGCCCGATGCCGCGCGTTCCGCCCGTGACGAGCGCTCTCACGCCTCTTCTCCTGCAAGCCGCACGATCTCTCTCGCAACTTCGTCGACGGACTTTCCGTCGGTATCGACGATATAGTCGGCAACGTGTTCGTAAATGGGCGTGCGCTCTGCAAGGAGCTTGCCGAGTGCCTCCGCCGTCTTGCCCGTGTTTTTGAGGAGCGGACGCGTCTCGTCGGCGCGCACGCGCTTCAAAAGCGTTTCGAACGTTGCGCGCATAAAGAAGATCCTGCCGTTCTGTTTTAAAAGCTCGCTGTTCTCGGGCTTCAGGACAAGTCCGCCGCCCGTGGAAATGACCAGCTTATCTTTCCCCGAAAGCTCGCGGACGATCTCCGTTTCGAGCGCGCGGAAATGCGGCTCTCCGTAATATTCAAAAATATCGGAGATCCTGCCGTGGCGGTCGGTGATCACAACGTCGGTGTCGTACCACATTCTTCCCGTAAGCTCGGCGATGCGCACGCCCACGCTCGACTTGCCCACGCCCATCATGCCGCAAAGTACGATGTTCATAATAAGAAACTCTCCAATGCAAGAATATAACTGTTCTTTCCGAAGCCGAGGATCTCTCCGCGGCAAACGGGAGTGAGCACCGAATTGCGGCGGAATTCTTCGCGCGCATGTACGTTGCTCATATGCACTTCCACCACAGGCACCGTGACGGCGGCGATGGCGTCGCGCAGCGCATAGGAATAGTGCGTAAATGCACCGGCGTTGAGAATGATCCCGTCGAATTTTCCCTCTGCTTCATGGATCGCCGTGCAGAGTTCGCCCTCGAGGTTGCTCTGATAAAACTGCGTTTCCGCGCCCCGTTTGGCGGCGTATGCCGCGATCTCTTTGTTGATCTTTTCGAGCGTCTCGCTTCCGTAAACGCCCTTCTCACGCCGCCCCGTGAGGTTGAGATTGACGCCGTTGAGCACGAGAATTTTCATACGTTCCCCTCCTGATATGCCAAATAGAGTTGTTTCGCCTCCGCCGCGTCGGGCGTGCGTTTCAGATAGATGCAGTCGGCATAGTATGCCTGATAGAAGAGCATCGCCGCACCGTTGACCGTCTGTTTCCCGAGCGAGGCGGCAATGCGCAGAAATTCCGACTGCGCGGGCACATAGATAAGATCGACCGCCGCCTTGCAGCCCCCGAGGATCTGCTCCCCGACAGGTTCGATCATGCCGCCCTCCATGGAGACGACGGGCGTCTTGCCGACCGTATCATGCATGCCGATCCCCGTGCAGTTGACGACGATATCGAACGTTTCCCGCGGGATCTCCGTGAGCGGAGAAAAACCGCCGATCTCGCGGTATACGCCGAAGAGCCGCTCCTCATCCCGCTCATAGACGGAGACGAGCGCGCCGCCGTCCGCAAGTTTTTTTGCGCAGCTCCTGCCCGCGCCTCCGGCTCCGAGCACGAGCGCCGTTTTTCCCTTGACCTCTATGCCCGCATTCTGCAGCATGAGCGCAAATCCCTCGCCGTCGGTATTGTATCCCGTGCGCGTCGCGGAGACGACGGTATTCACCGCGCCGAAGATGCGCGCGTCCCCTTCCGTCCTTTTGAGAAAGGGAATGATCTCGCCCTTGAAAGGGATGGTCACGTTAAAGGCGTCATAGCAGGAAAACAGACTCTCTGCCCGTTCGAGAAACTGCGCCGGCGGGACGGAGACCGTCTCGTATGAGCATCTCACCCCCATCTTCGCAAGAATAAACGTATGCATGGAAGGACTCTGCGACTGAGAGACATCCTTCCCGACCACGGCAAGTTTCAGCATGCCGCACCTCCTTCTGTGAGCGCCCTCTGAATGCGCTCCAATTCCGCTGCGTATACGTCGAACCCGAGCGAGAGCAGTTTGTACTCTCCCTTCCGCACGGGAACGGTCAGCACCACTTCATCGCTCACTGCATTTTTTTTATCCAGCCGCGCCAGCCGCGCCGCTTCCCTTGCGGGCGGGAGCGCCGGAACGCTGCCGAGTGCAATGCGGCAGAGGTCTTCCAGATCATCGAGATACGCCGCGTCGCCCCCGGCAAATTTTTTGGCAAGCTCCGCTTCGAAAATCATTCCGACGAGCACATACTCCCCGTGCGAGAGTTTGCCGTCCGTCAATTCAAAGGCATGCGCCGTGGTATGCCCGAGATTGAGGCACTTTCGCAGCCCCTTCTCGTCCGCGTCCTGCCGCACGACTTCCGCCTTGAACGCGATGTTTTCCGGCACGATCGCGGCAAGGAAATCGCCGTCCGTGAGCCGTCCGCGGTTCTCCCAAAGCATATCAAAGAGCGGGGCATGCAGCGCGCCGTGTTTGACGATCTCGCCGAGTCCGCAACGCACTTCCCGCGGCGGAAGCGTTGCGAAAAAAGTAGGATCGGCAAATACATATCGGGGCTGACGGAACGCGCCGATCAGATTTTTCACCCCCGCGAAATCCACGGCAGTCTTTCCGCCGACGGAGGAGTCCACCTGGGCAAGCAGCGTCGTCGGGATCTGGATACAATCGATCCCCCGCATATAGAGGGCGGCGGCAAGCCCGCCGACGTCCCCCACGACCCCGCCGCCGAGGCAGACGAGGCACGCCCCGCGGTGGAGCTGCGCTTCTGCCATTGCCGCAAGCAGTTTGAAAAGCGTTTCGGGCGTCTTGTGCGCCTCGCCCGCAGGCATGATATGTACGGGCGAATTGCGGTACGCCCGCCCGATCTTTCTGCCGTACAGCTCCCAGACGTTCCTGTCTGAAAAGAAAAAGACTTCGCGGTAGTCCGCAAGCGCGCGCACCAGCGTCGTACGCAGGATCCCCGCGCGGCAGACGATGCGGCTCTCCTCCACCGATTTCGTTCTGATGGTAAATGATTTCATTCAGGCAGCCCCCTGTATCGCTCTATGATCTCGTCTAAGCGGTCGCCGCCGAGACGTTCGAGCACGACCTTGCAAAGCTCGCTGCACAGCGCGCTCTCCGCGATCACCTCGCATGAAAGGATCGCGCACACATCGCTGCGCTCCGTGGCGGCGCGCACAGCGCCGTGCGTACGGTAATCCACCGTCGCAAGCCCCTTCATGAGCGTGGGAATGGGCTTCATGGCGGCGCGGATCACGATCTCCTCGCCGTTCGACATGCCGCCCTCGATCCCGCCTGCGCGGTTGGTCTTGCGCGAATATCCGTGCGATTCGTCATAAAAGATCTCGTCATGCACGTCGCTCCCGCGGCGGGCGGCGGCGGCAAAGCCAAGCCCCACTTCCACGCCCTTGATCGCCTGTATGCTCATGAGTGCTGCAGCGAGACGCGCGTCAAGCTTTTCCGCATATGTCATACAGCTTCCGAACCCGCTTTTCAGCCCCTTCACGCGCAGCTCGAACACCCCGCCGCAGGTATCCCCTTCGGCAACGCAGCGGTCGATGGCCTCCATGGCGCGCCGTTCCGCTTCCGGGCTGAGCATAAACAGTTCGGGGGAGCGGTCGCGCAACTGCCCGAAGGTATATTCGTTTTCGTCTGCGGCGCCGTCCACCGAACGGACATACCCCGCGACCTCCACGCCGATGAGGCGCAGGAGCTGGCGGCAGACCGTACCCGCCGCCACGCGGATGGCGGTCTCGCGGGCGGAAGCGCGTTCCAGGATATTGCGCGCGTCCTCCCCGCCGAATTTTTTCAGCCCCGTGAGGTCGGCATGCCCGGGGCGCACCTTGGTGACCGCCCGCGCGGACGTATCGCACCCTTCGGGCGCCATGTACGCCTTCCAGTTCTCGTAGTCACGGTTCCATACCGCAATGGTGACGGGACTCCCGAGCGTGACGCCGCCGCGCACGCCCGATAAAATTTCCGCCCTGTCCTTTTCGATCTTCTGCCGCGCGCCCCGCCCGTAGCCGCTCTGGCGCAGCGCCAGAAAACGATCGATCTCCTCCATGTCCAGGCACAGCCCTGCGGGAAGGCCTTCCATGATACAGAAGAGGCCCTTCCCGTGCGATTCGCCCGCCGTTGTGATCTTCATAAATTACTCCGTATAATGTGTGTGTATCGTACAGGCGCCGCCATCGATGCTTGCGACGACGGTGCCGAGTTCGTCCGTACGGTAATGCTCCGCGCCCGCCTCAAAAAGCCGCCTGAGCGTATCTTCCGCGGGATGGCCGTAGCTGTTGCCCGCTCCGCAGGAGATGACCGCGGCAGCCGGACTGAGGAGAGCGAGCCACTCCGCCGAGGTAGCGCCCGCCGAACCGTGGTGCGCGACTTTGAGCAGATCGATGTCCGTAAGGTCAACTTCCAGCCTGCCGTGATCGAAGATATGCTCCGAGAGCGCATATTCGGCGAGCAGTTCTCTCTCCCTTGCAGAAGACGTATCCGAAGAGAGCACGACGCGCACGCCCTCATATTCCAGATAGAGCATCGCCGCCGCCTCGTTTTCGTCCGTCTCTCCTTCCGCATGCGGAGAAATGCAGACCAGATACGCTCCGGAGCGGTCGAGCAAACTCTTATAGCGCACGAACGTCTCCGTTGCACAGCCCTCCTGTTCCACTGCGGAAAGCAGCCTTGCATAAGCGCCCGTCTCGGAACCGACCGCGGGAAGATAGACTTTCTCCACGTCGAATACACGCAAAAGCTCTGTCAGCCCGCCGTAATGGTCGGAATCCGCATGCGTTGCCGCAAGCATGAGCGATGCGGGCGCAAGTCCCTTGACGTATCGCACAATATAATCGTCATTGGCAAACGATCCGTCGCCCGCGTCGATGACGAGGACCGCCCCGCTCGGAAACTCTGCAATGGTGCAGTCTCCCTGCCCGACGCTGAGAAAATGCAGCCGAAGTTCATCTTCCCCTCTTTCCGGTAGGACGACCGCCGGCAGGAGCAGCCGATACGGCACGAGCGCCGCCGCAACCGCGAGCGCGGCAACGATCAGCGCGATCAGCGCCCATCGGACCGCACGGCGGAGACGTGCGAGTCTTCTCAGGTCGGAACGCATCAGCTCTTCTTGCGCCTGCCCGCCTTGGCAGCCGCCCTGATCGCCGCCTCGATCTCGGGAATACGCGCTTTCGCCTCTTCATAGCCGATCTCAAACATTGCGTCGGTCGCGGCGCGGGAGACGTCTGTCGGCTTGAAATCATAGAGATTGGGACGAAGCATGACGTCCGCAGCGTCGTAGCCGCGCGTCTTGGCGTCCTCTTTGGTTTTGACGGGTACAAAATAGTTGATCGCCGAACCCAGAAGGCGGGCGATGCGCCCCTTCTCCTCCTCGGGCTTGACATAGGCGGAAAGGTCGGCGGCGACGACGACATCTGCCCCCATCTCGCGGCATACGTCCGCGGGAATGGCATTGGTATAGGCGCCGTCGTAGAGCTTTCTCCCGTCGATCTCCACCCCGCGGAAAAAGGGCGGAATGGCGGCGGAAGCCGTCAGCACGCGCGCGGTCTTCCCCTCGCGGAGCAGCACGCCCTCGTTGGTCTGCGCGTCCGTCGCCCAAGCCGCAAACGGCAGGGAAAGCTCCGAAATGTCGCCTTCGAGAAACTGTTCCAAAAACGCCTCGATCGGCCCCATATCCGCAAACGGACGGATGTTCTTTGCAAATTCTTTTTTATTGAGATTATCGACGATACCCACCATATCTGCCCAGGTATATCCCTTGCAGTACAGCGCTCCGACGATGGAACCGATGGAAGTGCCCGTTACGACCTGAAAGGAGAATCCCGCCTCGGCAAACGCTTTGAGCGCGCCGAGATGCGCCATGCCTTTCGCGCCGCCGCTGCCGAGCGCCAGCCCGAGCGTAACTTTGGGCGCTTTGCGGATGAATAACGATTTGATTTTTGCGATCAGTCCCATCTCAATGCTCCGATGATTCTTTTCCAGCTTTTATTGTACACTTTTTTTTGAAAAAAGTAAACTGCTTGGCGCGCATTTCGCATTTTTTGCAAGATTTTCACCCGAAATTTTCATTCCGGAAAGAATTTTATTCAAAACTTATCAACCTTTGTGTGCCGTGCGGCGAAAAGCAGAACATCGGGCGCCGCCTTCGGTCTCCTCGGATCGCTCTGCCTGCGCAGCACTGTCCCGCCTGTAAATGCCACGCTCCGGCATTCTTTCTGCACGAAAAAAGCACCGCCAAAGCGGTGCCTTATCGTGGTGGAGAAGTGATAACCTAAAACGAATTTTAATTTCGCCCAAAATCTTTTACTGCTTGTATACGTACTTTTTCTAATGTGTCGCAAACGTTTGATAATCGTTCATTGTCGCGTTTCAATTTACGACACTCGTCAGTATACTCTTTGCTTAGCAAAAACTGCTTATTATACAAAAAGTTTTGATATGTTTGATGACACCAGTGATTGCGTTTTTCCGTCATTTGTTTTAGAAAATTATAATCGCTTGCAGATATATACGAACTTTTACCGCTAAAATCAAGTTCTTTCAGTTTTTGAA
>CALVLR010000079.1 GCA_944340685.1 uncultured Clostridia bacterium
GGTTTTCGCGCATATCCATTATAACAGCTATCTTAAATTCTGACGAGTATTTTGTTTGAAATCTTTTTCCGTTTGACATAAAAATATGCACCCCCTAAAGTCTGTCCAACTTTTGGGGTGCATATCAGTTTTTCGATTATTTGCAGATTTTCTTGGTATCTGGCATGATCTCGCTTTTTTCTCCGAATACCAACCATGCCGAATACATCAGTCCCGGCCCCATATTGAACATATGGCAGTCGACCATACTTGTCAGGAGCAGGGAGGAGACGCACAGCGCCGCGACGATTTTCAGCATATTCGGTCTGCGAAGGCAGACGTATATGGTCTGGATCCGATGCACGGCGTAAGCGAGCAATGCAAACATTCCGCCTGTGGCAATGAGCTGGAAGAATGTGTTATGCGCACGCAGCGCGAGGAAGGAGCCGTCCGGCGTGCCGTCGATGAATTCGGTATACATGCCGTCTTCCGTCAGGAGCGTCCCGGGCGTCTTATAAAATCCCACGCCGAACGCCGGATATTCCAAAAACCGCTGCCAGCAGGCTCTCCATGTGTTGAACCGCGCAGCGTCGTTGAAACCCTGATCCAATACGGAGTCGAATATCTTATTCAGCTGCTCTTTGAAGCAGATAAAACTTACCGCCATGGCGACGAACACGGCCGCATATACCGCAAAGTTCCAGAGCCGATCGTATTTTTTGCTTCCGGCGATCGTGACGATAACGCAGGCGACGAACACAACGGAGCCGAACAGCATGGACCCGCGGCTCTGCGTGAGGAGCACGCCGAGGTAGAAAACCGTCGTCAGGATGGAGAACGCCCAGCCGTTTTTATGTTTGACTGCAAAATATACGGGCGCAGGCATGCACATTGCCATCACGCATCCTACGTTATTGTAGATCCCCCAGCCGGTATAGAGCGCCGTACGGTTGATGGTGCCGTCTTCGCGGAAGACGCCTTCGCCGAAATACATGCCGACGATCTCGGCGAGCATGCCGACGCCGATGATGGAGATGACCATCGGCAGGTAGCCTTTGGGAACGTTTTGCCAGCGTACGGTAAAGTAAAAATAGAAATAAAACCCGCACAGCGCCGCGATCTGAACAAATCCCATCAGCACCGTTCTGCCGTCGTAGTAGGGGGAGTCCGCTCCGCTGAGAAGGTATGCGGCGCCGAGGAGCAGAAAGCCTGCCGTAAACTTGGGCGCGCCGCGTTTTTCTTTTTCAAGCAGCATGGATACAAGCCTGCCGATCAGAAGCACCAAAATGACGGCGATCGCATAAAACAGCGCGAACTGCCCGTGCGGCTGCCCGAAGAGCGCGTCGGGGAACTTTCCCGGATTATTTTCTGAGGAAAAAAGCATGTACCCGCAGCAGACCATGGGTACAATGCCCAGCATATCGTCGCAAAACAGAAAGATCAGAAAACCGAAGAATGCGTAGCAATAGATGACGAAGAGCTCCGCGCCGAAAATTTCCGAGCATGCCATAAGGATGGTCGCAATCGCGGCAAACCATCCGGAACGGAAAAAATTGCGCACAAGCCCCAGCGCGCGCACCTCTCTCAAACGCGGAAACGCTTCGGTAAGCATGCCCTCATTATAGCACCCCGCGCAGAGGAAGGCAAGCCTTTCCCGACAAGAAGTTTCACTCTCTTTCACAATCCGCCCCTGCTTTGCGCGGCGAACCGAGAGCAGCGCGGCGCTGCGTTCGGATATTTTCTGCGGAACGCAAATGGCGGTACAGGTGATTTGAAGGGACAAACGTAAAGTAAAACCCCCCGAAACTCGCGTCCCGAGGGGTTTTACTATATGATAAGGGGGAAAAATGATGAGCAAATTTTGGGGGAAGCAGTTGCCTGCTTCGTTTTTATACCTTCATTATAGCGGGTGCAAAAATAAAAGTAAAATATTTTGTCGAAAAAAATATAAAAAATTTTTTCTGAGCAATTTTTTCAAGTTTCGGAATGAATCTATCACACAGACGCCTGATTTTTGAATTTTCTCACAAGCACGCCCCCGTTTTACAGGATTTTGCACAGGAGGCACCCCAAAATCACGCTCAAAAAGTTGGATATTAAGGCGATGATGACGGGTTTTACGAGATTTTTTTTGCTTCCCGCAAAATAAACCGCGGAAATGTAAAAGACGGTTTCACTCGATCCGTACGCCACGGCGGCGCAGCGGGCGATGTAGCTGTCGGCGCCGTAGGCGGAAAAGATGTCGGCAAGGAGCGCCGTGGAACCGCTCCCCGAAAAGGGCTTCAGGAGCACGAGCTTTGCGATTTCGGGCGGGATGCCGAGCGCGGAAAATGCGGGCGAGAGCGCCCGTGTGATCGCGGCGGAGAGCCCGCTCGCCTCAAACAGCTCGCTGAGCATGAGCATCGCGGCAAGATAGGGGAAGAGGGAGACGATGAGCGGCACCGCCTCCTTGACGCCCGCGGTGAAGCAGTCGTACAGCTTGACCCGTTTGACGAGCGCATACAAAAAGAGCGCCACGAAGAGCGCGGGAATGATGAGCGCCGCGTACCTCATGCGCGCCCTGCCGTGAGGCGGACGAGTACCGCCCCGAGGACTGATGAGAGGAGCGTGGCGAGCAGCGTGGGCAGAAAGATGTCGGCGGGGGAGCTTGATCCCTCCGCCGCGCGCAGCGCGATCACGGTGGTCGGCAGGAGCTGTAAGCTCGTCGCGTTGAGCACAAAGAGCATATCGGCGGCGTATGCGTTCTTCGCGGCGAGGAATTTCTGCGTTGCCTTTACGCCGAGCGGCGTGGGTGCGCCCGGGAGACCCAAAAAGTTTGCGGCAATGTTCTGAGAGGCAAGCGCGAGCGCCTCGCGGTCGTCGGAGCGGAAAAGCGCGGAGAGCGGGCGGCTGATCGCGCGGGCGAGTTTTCCCGCAAGGCCGCTTTGCTCCAGCACCTTAAAAAAGCCCAGCCACACACAGTACGAGGCGAGCAGGGAGAGTGAGAGCGTCGCCGCCTTTTCCCCGCCTGTGAGCAGCGCGGGGAGAAATCCTTCGGGGTCGGCTATGAGAAAGATGACCGCCGCAGTCAAGAACACGGCGGTAAAGATGACGTTCACACCGCATTTTATGCGGAACGACACTCTTTTATTATAGAAAATACTTGACAATGTGGATGAAATTTTATACGATGAGAAAAAAAGACAATATGCGGAAAATGTCGAAGGAGTCGTACCATGAAATTACCAAAGATAAAGACGGTTTCGGGGATCATTGGAGCCTGCATTGCGGTCGTGCTCATGGGGTTATCTCTTTTGTTTGGGCTATTGTACGGGGATGACGAAAATATTAATGTTATTTGCATTATAGGGATGATTCTTGGTTTCGTGATCTTCATTATCTCCGTGATTGCGATTGCGGCAGCGCTATGGCAGAAGAAGCATCCCGACGCGCAGGTGCAGGTAGCCGCAACGATGCAAGAAGTGAAAGAAACCGGATCGGAATCATCTCGGCTCGAAGAAAAAAAGGGAAAACGGATTGTGGCAGTTGTGTTGTTGGTCGTTCAGATCGGGATGAGCATCGGGAATTTTTTTGCGAGTACGACGAATTTTGTTTTGACGATCGCATTCATATTCGAGTGTATTCCGATGGTCGGCGCGGTCATACTGATTTATTATGACCAAAAATTTCGGGCTCCGATTACAAAGAGTCTTACATTACTGCGGGTCTGGACAATCGCATTGATCTGGGTGCAACCTGTCCTGACATTCATAGCATACCTTGCGGCGAACATGATGAACAGTACAGTACTGGGGCTGTGGTTAGGGGGATGTGTCTTTCTTATCGTAGCAACTGTATTGCTATATCTTGACGGTAAAGAGGAAGTGTTGCGGCGGAGCGAGCAGAATGAGCCGTCGGAAAAATTTTGCTCGACGCAGGATTGTGAAGAGGAAGAGAAAGACGATCGGTAAGAACTCCATTTGAGGGTATCCGTACGCCGCGCAAAATAAGTTTACTTTTTGGCGCAAATGAAGTATAATACTCTGGAATTACAGAGAATACAGGTACATCGGCATGAAAAAACCTTATTATGTAACCACGGCGATCGCCTATACCTCGGGCAAGCCGCACATCGGGAACACCTACGAGGCGATCCTCACCGACGCGATCGTGCGCTTCAAGCGCGCGCAGGGCTACGACGTCCGCTTTCAGACGGGCACCGACGAGCACGGGCAGAAGATCGAAGAGAAGGCAAAGGCGGCGGGCGTAACGCCCAAAGCGTACGTCGACCGCGTCGCAAACGTCATCCGCACGGTGTGGGACGGCGTGAATACCTCGTACGATAAATTTATCCGCACCACCGACGAGGATCATGTGAAAACGGTGCAGAAGCTCTTCCGCCGCTTCTATGAGCAGGGCGACATCTACAAGGGGGAGTACGAGGGCTGGTACTGCACCCCCTGCGAGAGCTTCTGGACGGAGAGCCAGCTCGTGGACGGGAAATGCCCCGACTGCGGCAGAGAGGTGAAAAGGGCGAAGGAAGAGGCGTACTTCTTCCGCATGGGCAAATATGCCGACGCGCTCATCAAGCACATTGAGAGCCACCCCGACTTCATCCGCCCCGTCTCGCGCAAGAACGAGATGATGAACAACTTTTTGAAGAAGGGACTGCAGGATCTGTGCGTCTCCCGCTCCACGTTCAAGTGGGGCATTCCCGTCGATTTTGACGAGCGCCACGTCGTGTACGTCTGGCTGGACGCGCTGACCAACTATATCACGGGGCTCGGGTATGACCCCGACGGCAGCAGCAGTCCGCTCTATAAAAAGTATTGGTGTGAGGGCGAGACGCTGCACGTCATCGGCAAGGACATCGCCCGCTTCCATACCATCTATTGGCCCATCTTTTTGATGGCGCTCGGCGAACCCCTGCCCGACCATGTGTTTGCGCACCCGTGGCTCTTACAGGGCGGCGAGAAGATGAGCAAGTCCCGCGGGAACGTCATCTATGCGGACGATTTGGACTCTATTTTCGGCGTGGACGCGGTGCGCTACTTTGTGCTGCACGAGATGCCCTACGAGGGCGACGGCACCATCACCTGGGAACTCGTGACGGAGCGCGTCAACTCCGACCTTGCGAACACTTTGGGCAACCTCGTGCGCCGCACCCTCGCCATGACGAGGAAGTATTTCAATGGCGTCGTGAGAGACGGCAATGTCTCCGAGCCCGTCGATGAGGAACTCAAAGCCGTCGTCACGGGCGCGCGCGCCAAGGTGGAGGCGTGCATGGAGGACTTCCGCATCGCCGATGCCCTCAACGAACTCTTCGCGATCTTCCGCCGCGCCAACAAGTACATCGACGAGACCGCGCCGTGGGTGCTCGGCAAGGACGAGAGCCAAAAGGACCGCCTCGCGACCGTCCTCTATAACCTCACCGAGA
>CALVLR010000080.1 GCA_944340685.1 uncultured Clostridia bacterium
GGTTTTCGCGCATATCCATTATAACAGCTATCTTAAATTCTGACGAGTATTTTGTTTGAAATCTTTTTCCGTTTGACATAAAAATATGCACCCCCTAAAGTCTGTCCAACTTTTGGGGTGCATATCACTCCCGGGGCGGCGCGCTTTGCGCAATGCGGATGAGCTATGATTGTTTGAGGGACTGGAGCACCGAGTCGGGCGCCTGTTCGTAGCGCGCAAACGTCTCGGTGAACTTGCCTCTGTCCTGCGTCATGGAGCGGAGCGCCGTCGCATAGGTCAGAAGTTCGCCCTGCGGCGCCTCGGCGGTGATCACCTGCGTGCCGTCTTCCTGCGCGTCCATGCCGATGATGCGGCCGCGGCGCTTGTTCAGATCGCCCATTACGTCGCCCACATACTGCTCGGGCACCGCGATCTTCAGGTGAGAGAGCGGCTCCAAGAGCACGGGATCGGCGTTCTTCATGCCCTCCTTGAAGGCGATCTCCGCCGCCGCCTTGAACGCCGCTTCGGAGGAATCGACGTCGTGATAACTTCCGTCGTAGAGGACGGCCTTCACGCGGATGACGGGGTAGCCCGCCAGCACGCCGTGAGGCAGACACTCAATGAGACCCTTCTCGACGGCGGGGATATACTGCTTGGGCACTGTGCCGCCCACAACTTCTTCGGCAAATTCAAAATCTTTTTCGCACGGTTCGAAGCGGATCTTGCAGTGACCGTACTGTCCGTGCCCGCCCGTCTGCTTCTTGTACTTGCCTTCGGCGAGCGCCGTTTTCCGAATGGTCTCCTTATAGGCGACGGCGGGCGTGCGGAAATCCGCGTCCGCGCCGAATTTGGCTTTGAGTTTTTTCTTGATGACGTCGAGGTGTACTTCGCCCTGACCGCCGACGAGCGTCTCGCCCGTGTCGTGATTCTTGGTTACGGTAAAGCTCTTGTCCTCTTCCATGAGGCGGTTGAGCCCGCCGAACACTTTGTCTTCCGTGCCGCGCACAGAGGCGTATACCGCCATGTAGAGCACAGGCTTGTGGAAGGGGATGGGGTCGAATCTGAGGGGCGTGCTCTCGTCGCACAGCGTGTCACCCGTGCCGGTGTTCGTCAGTTTGCTCACCGCGCCGATGTCGCCCGCGTCGAGGCTGGGCACCTGTTCGAGCTTCTTGCCCTTGATGAGGTACACGGCGCTGATGCGCTCCTGCGTGTTCGTGTTGGGGTTGAGCACCGTCATGCCCGCTTTCAGAGTACCGCGGCAGATGCGGATATAGTTCATCTTGCCCACGAAGGGGTCCACCGCCGTCTTGAAGACCTGCGCCGCGAAGGGGCCGTCCTCTTCGCAGGAGACGCCGACGACCGCGTTTTTCGTAAGATCGAGCGCGGGCTGTTCAGCGCGCTCTGCCGCCTCGGGCAGATATTTTACGATCTCGTTCATCAGGTTGATGACGCCCTTATTCTGCAGCGCGCTGCCCGCCATGACGGGAATAACGTTGATGTTGAAGATGCCCTTGCGGATGCCGTGGATCATATCCTCGCGCGAGAGGTACCCTTGGTCAAAGTATTTTTCGAGAAGTACGTCGTCGTTTTCGGCGGCGGTCTCCATGAGCGAGAGGCTCATTGCCTCGTAGTCGCGGCGGTACTCTTCGGGTACGGAGATCTCCTCGGGACCCGTGTTCGTGAAGTGGTATGCCTTTCCCGTGAGCGCGTTGGCGTTACCCGTCATCTTGTTGCCGTCCATGAGGGGGATCTGAATGGGCGCGAGTTTGTTTTTGTATTTTTCCTTGAACGCCGCGATCGTACCCGAATAGTCGGCGTTCTCCTTATCCATGCCGTTGATAAAGATGATGAGCGGCTTCTTTGCGCGCAGGCAAATATCGATCGCCTTTTCGGCGCCCACCGTTACCGTGCCGCTTGCGCCCGTCACCACGACGACGGCGCCCGCCGCGCGCAGCGCTTCCGCAAACTCGCCCTCAAAATCGTAGAACCCGGGCACATCGAGAAGGTTGATCTTCACGCCCTTCCACTCCACGGAACTTGCCGCGAGCGAGATGGACATCTTTCTCGCGATCTCCTGTTCGTCGAAGTCGGAAACGGTGGTGCCGTTGTCGACTTTGCCCATACGCTCGATGGCGCCGCCGTTGAAGAGCATTGCCTCGAAGAGGGTGGTCTTGCCCTCGCCGCTGTGTCCGACGATGGCGATGTTGCGGATATCCTTTGCAGAGATACTCATGTAAAATTCGTCCCCTTATTCAAACTTGCGGTGTCTTCGGCAGATGTGCCTTTTTCACACCCGCTGTTTCTATTATACAGTGTTTTGGGGAAAAATCAAGACCCATTGTAAAAATAATTGTGGTTTTGGCGCAAAAATGCCCGATCCCCTTGTGCTTTTCTCTGTTTTGCGGTATAATTACGGTATAATTGCAGAAACGGAGGCGCGTATGATTATAGAGAAGATTGACCTTTACGCATACTTCCGCGCGGCGCGCACGGGCGCGGAGCGCGGATATCTCACCTGTTACCGCCATTCGCAGATCGGAGAACTCGGCGTAAAACGGGCGCGCCCCGCAATGCTCGTGATCCCGGGCGGCGCTTACGCCATGGTCTCCGAAAAAGAGGCGGAGCCCGTGGCACTCAGGTATTTTGCCGCGGGATTCGACTGTTTTCTGCTCGATTATTCCGTCGCGCCGCACAGCTGTCCGACCCCGCTTCGGGAGGCGGCGATGGCGATGCTCTACCTGCGCCGCGAGGAGACCGCGCTTCATCTTACGGGCAGGATCGCCGCGGTCGGATTTTCGGCGGGCGGTCACCTTGCGGGCTGTCTTGCGTTCCTGTGGCGGGATGCCGCGATAGGGGCGCTGTTCGGCAAAGCGAGCGAGGGCGCGCGCCCCGATGCGGCGCTCCTGTGTTATCCCGTCGTGACGGCGGATGAGCGCTTTTGGCACCGCGATTCCTTTTTCAATTTCTGCGGCGGAGACGCGGGGAAGTTTGAAACTTATTCCTTAGAAAAGCACGTTCCCGCCGACGCGCCTCCCGTCTTTTTGTGGGCGACAAATGAGGATACGCTCGTTCCGCCCGAAAATGCGCTCCTGTTGTACGGAGCGCTCCGCCGCGCGCACGTTCCCGCCGAGCTGCATATTTTCGAAGAGGGCGGGCACGGGTTTTCGCTCGCCGATTTCGAATCCAACGGCGACTATGCGGGTCAACGCCATTACAGGCGCGCCGCCAAGTGGGTGGAGCTTTCGCTGGATTTTCTCTCCGCGCACGGCTTTGTCCCCGAGAATATATAGCTGCACACTGCGGAAAAAGTGCGGCGGCTCCGCTCGGAGCCGCCGCGCTTTCGGTTTGGTTTTTCGTTTTATTCTTGTTGTCTTTTTCGTGGCGTGTGCTTGGCTGCGGCGCCCGAGCGCGAAGCGCGAAGGTTTGTGGTGCGGCGACAGCCGCACCACAATGCATAAAAGCCGCACTTGTCTATGCCAAGCACACGCCACAGTGCCAAATGAATTCCAAAACTATTTTTGAATTAATATAAACATATGAGCACTAAACATAATCCGTAATAGAAAATATTTTAGAAAGATAAAAT
>CALVLR010000081.1 GCA_944340685.1 uncultured Clostridia bacterium
GATCATGGCAGGGGGCGGGGGGACGCGGTTCTGGCCGCTGTCGAGAAAAGAGACCCCCAAGCAGCTTCTCAATTTAAGCGGAAAGGACGCGATGGTGAATGAGACGATCGCGCGCCTTTGCCGCGTCGCGCAAGCGGAGAACGTTTTTATCGTGACCAATTGCACTCAGGCGGAGAAAATGACCGCGGTCACGGCCGGAAGGCTGCCGGCAGAAAATATTCTTCAGGAGCCGTCGGCGCGCAATACGGCGGCTTGTATCGGATATGCCGCCATGAAGATCTTAAAGGCGCGCGGCGACGGCGTGATGGTCGTTACGCCCTCAGACGCGTATATCCGCGACGAGGCGGAGTATGCCCGTATTCTGCAAACTGCCATTCGGGCGGCGGAGGAACGCGACGCGCTCGTGACGGTTGGCATCACGCCGACCTTCCCCGCGACGGGCTACGGCTATATCAATTTCGAGAAGAGCGGCGAACCCGTCAAAAAGGTCAGAAAGTTTGTGGAAAAGCCCGATCTCGCAACGGCGGAACAATACGTTTCAAGCGGCGATTACGTCTGGAACAGCGGCGTCTTCGTCTGGAAAGTCTCCGTGATTTTGGAGAAGTTCCGCACGCTCCTTCCCGATATTTACGCCGATCTTGAAAAGATCGCGGCAGCATTCGGCACGCCGGACGAGCAGAAGGTCTTAAACGAAGTATACCCGAATATCCGCTCCATTTCCGTCGACTACGGGATCATGGAAAAATCGGACGATATTCTTGTCGTCCCGGGCGAGTTCGGCTGGAACGACGTCGGGAGCTGGGATATGATGAACGTTCTCCATAAAGAGGACGGGCAGGGCAACATCGCACTCGGCGACGCGCTCGTTTTAGAGAGCAAGAATACGACGGTGTACGCGGGCAGCCGCCTCGTTGCCGTTGTCGGAACAGACGATCTTGTTGTGGTGGAAACGCCGGATGCGGTCATGGTATGCCCGAGATCCAGGGCGCAGGATGTGAAAAAGCTCGTGGATGCGCTCAAAGAACAAAGCAGGACGGATAAGCTGTAAGATGGACGTTTTGGAAGAGTACAACAGGTGGTGTTCCGATCCGATTTTCGATGAGGAGACACGCGCGGAACTCAAAGCGATCGCGGATGAAAAGGAGATCGCCGACAGGTTCTATAAAAATCTCACCTTCGGGACGGGCGGGCTGCGCGGCGTCATCGGTGCGGGCACCAACCGCATGAATATCTATACCGTCGGGAAGGCAACGCAGGGGCTTGC
This sequence comes from uncultured Clostridia bacterium, assembly GCA_944340685.1. GTDB lineage: Bacteria > Bacillota > Clostridia > Christensenellales > Borkfalkiaceae > Gallimonas. The sequence continues at coordinate 1,265 of CALVLR010000081.1, forward strand.
GGACTTCATCAATTCCGAGGTTGCGGGCGGCTCCGTCGTCATCGCATATGACAGCCGGCGGATGTCATCTGAATTTGCGCGCCGCGCAGCTTGCATTCTGGCGGCGAACAAGATCAAGGCATACCTCTTCGAGTCGCTGCGTCCCACGCCCGAGCTTTCCTTTGCGGTGCGCCATCTGCACGCGACGGCGGGCATCGTCATTACGGCGAGTCACAATCCGCCGCAGTACAACGGCTATAAAGTATATTGGAGCGACGGCGGGCAGATCGTTCCGCCCTATGATAAAAAGATCATCGACTGCGTGAACGCCGTGGCGGATTACAGCGCGGTGCATACCATGTCTGAGGAAACGGCGCGCGGGCAGGGCATGCTCGTCGCCATAGGGAAAGAGGTAGACGATGCGTACATGGCTGCCCTGAAAGCTCTTGTGCTCGAACCTGATGCCATCAAAAAAATGGCGAAGGCAATAAAGATTGTCTATACGCCGCTCAACGGGACGGGGTATCTGCCCGTGACGCGCGTTCTCAAAGAGCTCGGGTTTGAAAAGGTGTGGGTGGTGCCTGAGCAGGCGCAGCCGGACGGGAACTTTCCCACGCTGAAATATCCCAATCCCGAAGACCCCGCTGCGTTTACCCTGGCGCTCCGGCTTGCCAAAGAGGTGGACGCGGACATCGTACTCGCGACCGATCCGGATGCAGACCGTCTCGGCGTGTATGCGAAGGACGGCGCGACGGGCGAATATATGCCGTTTACAGGCAATATGAGCGGGCTGCTCATTGCCGAATATGAACTTTCGCGGCGCGAGGAGAAGGGGCTTCTGCCTGCGGACAGGAAGAACGGCGCGCTCGTCACGACCATCGTCTCCTCCAATATGGCGTTTGAGATCGCCGCAGAGTACGGGCTTACCGTCATCGAAGTGCTGACGGGATTCAAGTATATCGGCGAGCAGATCAGACTTTTTGAAGAAGCGAAGGCAGCAAACGGCGGGAAGCTTGATCACACCAAGGGCGCATTCGAATACGAATTCGGGTTCGAGGAGAGCTACGGCTGCCTTGTCGGAACGCATGCGCGCGACAAAGACGCCGTCGTCGCGGTCATGGCGCTGTGCGAAGCCGCGGCGTATTACAAATCGCTCGGCATGACGCTGTGCGATCAGATGCGCGTCATCTACGAAAAGTATGGGTATTACCGCGAGGCGCTTGAAAGCGTGACGATCCCGGGCGCGGAAGGGGCGGCAAAGATCGAGGCGATCATTGCCGGCCTGCGCCAAAACGTACCGAAGAAGGTCGGCGGGCAAAACGTTCTTGCGCTGCGCGATTACCGCGCGGGGACGCGGACAAGCCTTGCAGACGGAAGCGTGACGCAGCTGAAACTGCCGAAGAGCAACGTCTTGTATTTTGAGCTGGAAGAGGGCGGCTGGTGCTGCGTGCGTCCTTCGGGAACAGAGCCGAAGATCAAGTTCTATTTCGGTGTGAAGGCCGGCTCGATGAGAGAGGCAGATGAGAAGGTGCGCCTTCTCAAAGAGGGACTGTCGGGATTGACAAAATAGCGGTATGAAGTGTCTGGTACTTGCGGGCGGCAGCAGCGACAGGCTTTGGCCTCTTTCGCGAAAGGACTACCCCAAACAATTTATGGAGATCCGCGAAGGGCGCTCCATGTTTCAGGAGAC
>CALVLR010000082.1 GCA_944340685.1 uncultured Clostridia bacterium
CTGGTGCTCATTACGCACGAGACGAAGGAACTTTCTGTGCGCGCCGCCGTCGCCAAGATCGACGCCTTAGAGGAAGTCGGGCACGTCGATACCGTTCTCCGCGTCGTGAGCTGAGCCACGGGCAAAACAACAGAAATATCCGAAGAACCGATGCAGATTCACACTGCGTCGGTTCTTTTTGATTCCATTTCAATACGTCATAAAATAAAAAATAAAAAGAAACACTATTGACAGAAAAACAAAATCATGATATAATGAATTATGCAGGAGCGGTCGCGGAATGGCAGACAGAAGGTATAAGTATAGGAAAGATCTCAGCAAACAGATCAAAAACGCAAGGATCGGGAAAAAGCTTTCGCAGGAACAGCTTGCCGAGGCGTGCGGCGTCTCGCGGCAGACGGTCTATCGCTGGGAACAAGGCATGCGAGTTCCGAGAACTGCGGAAGTAAAAAAAATCGGAGAAGCTTTGGGGATTCCGGTAGAAGAACTTCTTCAAATGCGAAATGCTGAAAAACAGGAGCGTTTTCTCGAAGAAGTTGCTTGCGCGACGATTGCGGAGCAGGGGAGCGTAGAAGAAAGTCAGCAGATCGCTTTTTCAGAGGAAGAATCCGTAAGCAATTCTGCTTCTCAGACTCAGTTAGATCATGCCGTTAAAAAATGTAAGAAGGCAATGAATATTGTATTTTTTGGTTTATGTATTCTGTGCCTTTGCGGAATAATATTAAATATATTGATTGGTTACACGATCTTTTCGATTGCGGCGACGGATGAATCTAATCTGATTTTCAAATTTGATGTCGTGGATTTTGTTCTTTCTTTGGCAGTAACGGTCAGTGCCTTCATAGGCGCTGTGATTATAGGATGCATTCGATTCAACAATAAGGCAAAAGGAGGCAAACATGAAGATCAAAAAAAGGCTTGCAGCCGTTATGGTGGGGCTTGTCATGTTGATGACGGCGATTTTCACGATCATTCCAATGGCAACTGAATCGGCTTCTGCTGCGGAAAACCGCGCCGAGGAAACCGAAACAATGTCGCAGGAGGAACAGTCCGTTGAACCGCGTATTCTAACGAATCTTGCGCTTACGCTTGATGGAGAAAGCAGCGAAATTACGGCAGCCGTAAAAAATGTCTTTACGCTTTTTCCCTCGACTGTATATGTGAATCTGGAACTATATGTTTCTGATACATATACAAATGGAATGAGTTATCTTGATATGGAGCTCGTTGAGAGGAAGTCTGCATTGGATCTGAATATGGGCGAATCAATCTCTATAACCGTTTCTACGCAGGGCAGGCAGCGGTATTGGTGCGCACGAATGCGGTATAAAATCGACAACGATTCGCCCGATGAGCGAGTAACTATGATTTGCCTGTATGCCGCTGACGGAATGTTGATAGAAAAATACTGAGCCGTTGCAGTGGAAGGAAAAAATAGATAAATCAGCCGCGCAATTCTGTGTAAAAGAAGAAATGTAACCATTTTTTTTTAAAATTGTTACAAAAATTTAAAAATTGTTACATAAATTGTTACAGACAAAATTCCCTTTCGATGTTATACTTGAAGTGAGCTTTGCGCAAAGCCACTCAAAAATTAGGAGGGAAGAACATGTACAAGTCAAATCTGAAGAAGAAGTTATTTGCAGCGCTCGCAGCGGTATGTGCGTTTGTGCTTTTGCTCGTCGGCATTCCGTTTGCTGCCGCTCCCGCCTCCGCCGCGGAGACGCCTGAAATCCAGCCGATGGGTACCTATATTCCAGATGTGCCGAAATGTTTAACGTATAAGGAGTATTGTGCTGCAGTGTTTGAATATTATGGCGACAATGCAGAAGATACTTATATGCATCTTGGTACGAACATTAATACGAATTATGGTTATTCTGTAAAAACGGGATATAAGCATACTGTAATTGGTATTCCATATACAGGATATAGCAGCTTAAGCTCCAAATATTATTGGATTCGAGCTTTTACTACTGTAAATAGTCAACTTTATCAATCAAATTTAGCTTATGTATCAAAATCGGAAGGATCGTCCAAGTCATTAACAAAAAGTATTAATAGTGGTGTTTTGTCCCGAAGAACATGGTACGATTATTCGTATGATAGCACGGGAAAAAGCAAGGTGTATTTCACTTGTGTATATAATGGCGAGTACAAAAGTGATGTCTTGGGTATTTCTCTAGGGAAAAAGGTTACATATTCCACAGAAGTGGCGGGGGTAACCTTTGAAGTACATGTATACGATTACCAAGTATCTTTAAGGGTTTCCAAAGCAATTAATTGTGGATTGTATTCAGAGGCTGATACAGGAATCGGGGGATTTGCGTTCGCCGTAGAGTAAGAAGCAAGTTTATCCCGCGCCGCAGTTGCGGCGTGGGATAATTTGATAAGGGGTTTTTATGCTGCTACAATTAAAATATGGCTTGAAGATGCTTTTGCGCAATCCCGTTCGGATCATTGCAAGCCTGATCACGGCAATTGCCGTGCTCGGCATTGCGGGAATGTGTATTTTTACATACACATACGACACATTGGCGTGGGAGCGCGATATGTATTTCAATTACGACGACGATAAATACACGTCCTTTTCCATTTCGGATAATGCGGGGCGGTCGTTGAGTACACGCGGAACGCAAACCAAGATCACGGAAGAAGAATTTTCCGCGCTGGAAGCGGATGTGCAGAAGATCGGCGGGGAATATGCCATTATCGTGACAGACGGTAACAGTTCTTTGCGGACCTTCGGCGCAGAGAAGATTACAAACCGCCTTGCCTATGAGGGGGAGGAGTGTAAGCTGTATGCGGACTATAACGGGACGAGCCTGTTCGCACCGTATTTTCGGGTCGTGGAAGAGGACGGAGAATCGACGTGGGAGTCCGATGCGGAAAACGATATCTACTATCAGACGACGGTATTCAGCAGCGAAGCGGCAATCGAAGAATTTGGATACACGCTTGTCGGGAGTTACCCTCAGACGGCGCAGGAGGTCGCCATTCCGCAGTGGATGTACAACTGTTTTCTGTGTTACGGCTATAAGGATGCGGACGGAACGGTGTACGAGGTCAACAGCGAAGATGACATCATCGGGAAGACGATCGGCATGATCGGCTACAAGAGTACCCCCGTATATGTCGACGGCACATATGTCAAGACGCAGACCGAATCATATATATACGAGGCGGAAATTGTCGGCGTGCTGCACGTCGATTATGCTGCCGAAGGGTTTGGGGAGGACTGCATCCGTTATACGCAGGCCGGGGTTTATTCGGATCTGAATTACAGCGTGCCGCATTTGGGGGGCGTTGTGAGCAGGGAATATTTCGACAGCTACCGTCCGTGGGCTTACGAATCTATGGTCAGAAGCCGCTATATCGACAATATCACGGTTCTGCGCCATGGGGAACACGGGGAAGAATATTTTGATTATCTTACGGCATGGAGAAATGGGAAGAACTATTTTCAGCTGCAGGAGTGTATGTCGGAACGGCACCTTACTTATGAAAAATCCGATTGCGTTCTGGTCATCGAGCAGCGTCTCCCGAACGTGTACGAGCAGACCGCGGTTTATCTGCAAATCGTGCCGTATTTGGGGATTTTTGCGGCGGTGCTTCTCATGTATCTGTGTTTCAGCACGGTCATGGGAAAGCGCCGCGGGGTAGGAATTATGCAGTCCGTAGGCGCGACAAAGGGCCAGATCGTCTTCACGATCGGGATCCCCGTTCTGCTGTTCTGTCTCCTGTGTTCCTTAGGCACGCTATGCGTGGAGGTGGGATTCATGTCCTATATGAACGGGCAGCTATGGGAGCTTGTCGGCGATGTACTCCTGTCAAGCGGATATATTGGGACGAGTGCGCCGTATCCTTTCACATTGAGCTGGCAGACGTGGCTGTTCACGTTCGGGGTGCCGCTATTGATCGCGGCGGTGACCACGCTCGTCACGGTGTGGCTCGTGTTCCGCGCGCCCGTTGTAGATAATCTCAACAAGAAAGACTTCCGCCTGTTTTCCAAGCGGACAAAGGGCGTTGCCTCGCGTTCAATCTTTTCGCCGCCTTCTTCAAAGGATTGAGCGTCGATAAATATTCACAAAAGGAGTTTACACGATGAAACTGCGTTTGAAATATGGCTTCAAAATGCTGTTTCGCAAGATTTGTATGAACTACTTTTTTTCCCTCACCTGTTGCACTTAATAGTCTAATTCACCCACCCAAACAAAAACTCCCGCGCCCACGCGCGGGCGTTTTTTGCGTCCTAAAAAGTGGTGTTATCCTACAATCAGATTGACGAGCCTGCCTGCAACGACGATGCACTTTTTCACCGTCTTGCCTGCGAGCTTTTCCTGCACTTCGGGCAGGGAGAGCGCGAGCTTTTCGATCTCCTCGTTTGCAAGTCCGTTCGCGACCATTGCCTTGCAGACGATTTTGCTGTTCACCTGTACAGCGTACTCCTTTTCGTCGAGCACAAGCGCCTTGGGGTCGGCAACGGGATAGCGTTCCTCAAACACAAACCTTTTTCCGCCGATCGCTTCGTGCAGCTCCTCGCAGAAGTGCGGCGCAAAGGGGGCAAGCATGAGGACCAGATCGCGCACGTCCGCTTTCAGCAGGCTGATGTTCTTCTCCGCAAGCGAATCGTACTTATACAGCGCGTTCACGTACTCCATGATGCGCGCGAGGGCGGTGTTGAAGGAGAACGCCTCGGTGTCCTTGGTCACACGGTCGATGGCGTAGTTTTTGGCATATTCGAGCGCCTTTTCCTCCGCGCCGAACGCCTCGTCCTTGCCGGCTTTATAGCTGTGGACTTTCAGCACGAGCTTCTCTACGCGATCCATAAATCTGGCGATCGCCTTGATGCCGTCGTCGTTCCACGGACCGCCCTCGGTGTAGGAGAACCCGAACATCAGATACAGGCGGAAGGCATCCGCGCCGTACGTCTCCACATATTCGTCGGGAGAGACGATGTTGCCGTGCGACTTGCTCATGCGGTTGCCGTCCGGCCCCAAAATGACGCCCTGATGCACGAGGCGCCTGAAAGGCTCATCAAAGTCGAGATAGCCCATATCGCGCAGCGCCTTCGTGAAGAAGCGCGCGTACAGCAGGTGCATGCAGGCGTGTTCCGCGCCGCCGACATAGACGTCGACAGGCAGCATCTTGTCCACTGCCTCGCGGGAGAAGGGTTCGCGCTCGTTGTGCGCGTCCGCGTAACGGAGATAGTACCAGCTTGAGCAGACGAAAGTATCCAGCGTATCGGGATCGCGCATCGCCTCGCCGCCGCATTTGGGGCAGACGGTGTGCATGAATTTTTCATTCTTTGCGAGGGGGGATTTCCCGTCGGGGCGGAATTCCACATCGTAGGGAAGGCGTACGGGCAAGTCCTTTTCGGGGACGGGGACGTCGCCGCAGACGGGGCAGTGCACCACGGGAATGGGTGCGCCCCAATAGCGCTGACGGGAGACCAGCCAGTCGCGCAGGCGGTAGTTGACCTTCTTGCCGCCCTTGCCGAGCTTGGAGATGTACGCGGCGACTTCCGCACGCGCCTCCTCGCCGAACAGTCCGTCAAATTGCAGCGAACCCACCATGATGCCGTCCTCGGTGAAGGGAAGCTCCGTCTCGCCGCCCTTCTTCTCGATGACCTTGACGATGGGAAGGTTGTACTTGGTCGCGAACGCATAGTCGCGCTCGTCGTGCGCGGGAACTGCCATCACGGCGCCCGTGCCGTAGCTCGCGAGCACATAGTCGGCGAGCCAGACGGGGATCTTTTTGCCGTTGACGGGGTTGGTGCAGTAGCTCCCCGTGAACACGCCCGTCTTTTCGCGGGTGGAGGAGAGACGCTCGATCTCGTTCGCCTTGGCGGTCTGGGCGATGTATGCCTCCACAGCCTCCGCCTGTTCGGGCGTCGTCAGTTTGCGCGCGAGGGGATGCTCGGGCGCGAGCACGACGTAGGTCACGCCGAACACCGTGTCGCACCGCGGCGTAAAGACGCGCAGCTTGTCGCCGCTGTCGCATTCAAACTCGATCTCGCAGCCCGTGGATCTTCCGATCCAGTTGCGCTGCATATTCTTGGTCTTTTCCGGCCAGTCGAGCGCGTCCAGCCCGGAGAGCAGTTCTTCCGCGTAGTCGGTGATCTTGAAGAACCACTGCGTCAGGTTCTTGCGGACGACCTCGGTGCCGCAGCGCTCGCATCTGCCGCCCTCCGCCTGCTCGTTGGCGAGCACCGTCTGGCAGGAGGGGCACCAGTTGACGGGCGCCTCCTTGCGGTAGGCGAGCCCCTTCTTGTAGAGCTGCAGGAACATCCACTGCGTCCACTTGTAGTAGTTTTCCTCGCACGTCTTGACTTCCGCCGACCAGTCAAACATGGCGCCCATGGCGCGGAGCTGGCCCTCCATGGTCGCAATGTTTTTCTCCGTGGAGTCCTTGGGGTGAATGCCCGTCTTGATGGCATAGTTCTCGGCGGGCAGGCCGAAAGCGTCGAACCCCATGGGCTGAAAGACGTTGAATCCCTGCATCCGCTTGAAACGGGCATAGGTGTCGGTGGGGCCGTAGTTGTACCAGTGGCCGATGTGCAGTTTCGCCCCCGAAGGATAGGAGAACATCTCGAGCACATACCATTTTTTGCGCTCGGACTTTTTATCGAACTGATTGAGTTTCGCCTTTTCCCAGCGGGCCTGCCACTTGTGTTCGACCGAATGAAAATCCATGCTTTATCCTCTTAATAAATCGTGTTTCGCCTTATTTTACTATGGAACGGCGGGAAAGTCAAGCCGCGCGCCCCGTGTTTTTGCAAATTCATGCGGGATGAAGGGAAAATGCTCCCGCCCTGCCTGCGGGATTCCCTTTGAAACGTGCGCGGCAGGCGGGAGAGAGCGGAGCAGGACGTCAGAAAAGCGGAGGACGGT
>CALVLR010000083.1 GCA_944340685.1 uncultured Clostridia bacterium
CGCACATTCCCGAGGACGACCCGCGCAATCCCGCCGTCATCGCCGATAACGTGGGCGACAACGTGGGCGACGTCGCGGGGCTGGGCGCGGACCTTCTGGAAAGCTACGTCGGCGCGATCATGGCGACGGTCATTCTCGCCATCGAGATATTTACGCATACCGCGGGATTTACCTCGGAGAGCCTGCTCCAAAAACTCATGCTCTTCCCCATTCTCTTTGCGGGGATCGGACTTATCGGCTGCGTCGTCGGAATCGCGTATCCGCTCGTCAGAAAGCGGCTCAAATCTGCGCACCTCGAACTCAACCTCGCCACATGGATCGCGGCGGCAGTCGCGCTTGCTGGCGGCTGCGTTCTGAGCATTCTCCTCTTCCAAGGGGAGGAGAGCGCGCAGCTTGCGGCGGCGAAACAGAGCCTCGGGGCGGTCACGCCGTGGGTGACAGGCGCGGTCGGAATTGTGGCGGGCATCGTCATCGGCGTGCTCTCCGAATACTACACGAGCGACGCGCACAAGCCCACGCGCGGCATTGCCGAGGCGAGCAGGGGCGGACCCGCGCTCACCGTCACAAAAGGCATGGCGACGGGCATGATCTCCTGTCTGCTGCCCGTGCTCTGCCTGTGCGTTGCGATCTTCGTCTGCTACGCCGTCGGCGGTATGTACGGCGTGGGGTGCGGCGCGGTCGGAATGCTCTCCTTCGTCGCGGCGACGGTCTCCGTCGATACCTACGGACCGATCAGCGACAACGCGGGCGGCATCGCCGAAATGAGCGGGCTTGACCCCGCCGTGCGCGACATCACCGACGCGCTCGACAGCGTGGGCAACACCACCGCCGCGATCGGCAAGGGATTCGCCATCGGTTCGGCGGCGCTTGCCACCATGTCCATGATGAGCAGCTACCTCTACGCGGCGGCGGAGGGTACCATGTCCGCGCTCACGCTGAATATCGTGCGCGGAGACGTGCTCGTCGGCGCGCTGCTCGGCGCGGCGCTGCCCTTCCTGTTCAGCGGACTGCTCATCAACGCCGTGACGTCCTCCGCGCAGAAGATGGCGGGGGAGGTGCGGCGGCAGTTTCAGGAGATCGACGGCATTTTGGAGGGGCGCGGCAAGCCCGACCATAAGCGGTGCATCACCATCGCGTCGCAGGGCGCGCTCCGCGGCATGATCGCGCCCGCCATTATCTCCGTCGCCGTTCCCGTCGTCTGCGGATTCCTCTTCGGCGCGGGGTTCGTCAGCGGACTTCTCATCGGCGCGACGCTGACGGCGATCATGCTCGCCGTGTACGCGGGCAACGCGGGCGGCGCGTGGGACAACGCCAAAAAGTTCGTCGAAAAGGGCGGGCTTGAAGGGCAGGGCAAGGGGTCTCCCGCGCACGACGCCGCCGTCGTCGGCGACACCGTGGGCGATCCGCTCAAAGATACGGTCGGGCCGTCTTTGAACATTCTCATCAAGATCATGAGCACCGTCTCGCTCGTCTGCGTCGTCGTGTTCAGGGATTTCAACCTCCTTGCGGCGATCCCGGGCGCGGAAGGGCTGTTCGGTTAACTTCCGGAAGGAAAAATTTATCGCAAAAAAAGAGGAGTTTTTATGGAACAGGACGATCAGATCGCACACGATTTTGCATTTCTGACGGAGCGCGGCTTCGCGTTCGAACGCGATTACAGCAAGGGAACGGATTCCACCTGCACCCAGATCTATCGGTTCAGAAAGGACGCCGCGAACTGGCTGGAATTCCGCGTGCTGAGCGAACGGGAGAGGAGCCTCGTCGTCTGCGTGCGCGGCGAAAAGCGCTTCCCATCGCCCGAAAAAAAGTACGCGGGGTTCGTGCGCGCGTGGAAGCTCAAACGCCTGTTTTCCAAACAGAAAAACGACGTATGGCTTTTGAGCGCGGAGCTGTGTCGGGAAGAGATCCTGCGAACGGGCAGTCTCTTCGGGATCGATATATCGTAACGTGAAACGGCGCGCGCGCCCGCGGTTTTAAACCGCGGGCACGCGTTACATTTTGTCTGCATGTTGTCAGGGGATTTTTTACATCACGACGATGTTTTTGCTCGTGAACTGCGCTTTCAGGTCGGCGGGGAAGCTGTCGTCGGTGATGAGCACGTCGATATCTTCAATGTGCGCAAAGGTATAGGGCATAATCTTGCCGATCTTGGAACTGTCGAGCATCATATACGTTGCCTTGGCTTTTCCGCGCGCCATTTTCAGCAGATCCGCTTCGATCTGCGAACCGCACGAAAATCCGTTTTCCGGCGTGAACGCCGATGCCGAAATGATGGCGAGTTCAAAGTTGGTATTGTCGAAATACGCCTTCGCAACGGGTGAAGCCGTGGAGAGATTTTCCTTCATCACCTGTCCGCCGAGCATGGTCACATTCAGGTTCTTTTTCTGTGCGAGTTCAATGGCAACGGCAAGGCCGTTGGTGAAGATGTGCAGGTTTTTGTCGGGCATCTCCTTGGCAAGGTACATCGCCGTGGTCCCGCCGTCCATAAAGAGGGAGCAGTTTTCGTCGATCAGGCTCGCCGCTTTCTGCGCGATCTCGATTTTTTCGTCGGTGTGGATGGTCGTCTTTTTGGTGTACGGTTCGCCGGAAACTTTCTGGACCTCTTTTACGGACATTGCGCCGCCGCGCACACGGATGATGCGCCCCTCCTGCTCCAGCTGGAACAGATCGCGCCGGAGCGTCATCTGAGAGACGTTCGGGAACTGCTCGTCGAGCTGTTCCAAGGTGAGTTTTCCGCGCTTGTCCAACAGTTCTGCAATTTCTTCGATGCGTTCGCGTTTCATGTTCTACCCTCCGGATTTTTTTGCCGATCCCTTATTTCTCCGTATAACATTGTAACAGATATGATAAAAATTAGCAAGCAAAATCGCAGAACTTTTCAAAAAAAGTTTCAAATATTCGAAAAACGGCGAAAACGGAGTGTGAAAAATGTAAATCATCGGATTTTTGAAAAATTCGTTCACCTTGTGGATTATCGCGCTTCGCCGGCTTTTCACGCAAGAATGCTTGCCTTTTTTTGGGCGGCATGCTACAATACGGGTATGGAGCAGGCATTTATCAAAGCGCTGGACGAGTATTTCTGCGCACATTTTTCCGATTACGTCCGCCTGAGCGCGATCGAAGGGTACGTCATGCCCGAGGTGATCTACGTCGCCGAAGACGGCAATATCGCGCGGCGGGATTCCGCCGTTATGCGGCTGGAACGCCAAAAAGACTCCGCGTTGCTTCTGGCGCGCTTTAAAGAAGGGCTTGCGGATACGAGTTTTACATTTTCGTTCAGCTTTCCTACGCTGCGCGACAGGTGGAACGACCTGCGCGACAAGAACACGTTTGCGAAACTGCTTCCCGGGGTGCTCGCGCACGTCTCCGAAACGACGGAGACGGCGGGGCGGCTGCTCGACATCGAGCCGCGCTTCTGGGAGAAGATCGTAAAAGGAAAGCTCTATCCCGAGAAGAACACCGTTCTGGCGCTTGCGCTCGTCTGCAGGCTCCAGGTGGCGGACGTGCGGCTTTTGCTGAGCGTGTGCGGGTTCGGGTTTGAAAACGACGACGTGCGCGACGTCGTCGTGCGCTATCTCCTGGAACAGCAGATCTTCAATCCCGCCATGCGCGATATGTGCCTTGCGGAGTATAAGATCGACTGCCTGCCGATCCGCCGCGAAAACGCTTGACAAACTTTTTGCTTTTTCGTACAATAACCATACCGTAGCCGCACCGTGGCGGCGCGCTATTATGTTGCGACTGCGCCGCAGAGAGGTGAGCGCGTACGTCATGCCGTCCGACGCCGCAGGCGGCGCACGAGCGTAGCCGAAGTACAGTCCCTGTGGGGCTTCGGCGTATGCGCGAACTGAGAAATTGCCATTTCAGGGGCAATTTTGTG
>CALVLR010000084.1 GCA_944340685.1 uncultured Clostridia bacterium
GCCTCGCGGACGAGGTGGAAACGGTCGATATGGTTCTGTACGCGCATATCGAAGCCCGTGGTGATCGTGCCCTCTTCCATGTACCCGAATACCTTGATGTTGCGGTTGTGACGGGTATAGGTAAGCTCGTGGATGAGCTTGGGATAGCCGTGGTATACGAAGATAACGGGCTTATCCTTGGTGAAGATCGCGTCGAACGCGCTGTCACGAAGACCATGAGGATGATTTTCGTGAGAATCGAGCTTCATCAGGTCGACGACGTTGACGAAACGGATCTTCAGATCGGGCATATAATCGCGCAGGATGGTCGTCGCCGCAAGCGCTTCCACCGTAGGCGTATCGCCGCAGCATGCCATGACGAGATCGGGCTCTTCGCCTGCATCGTTGGAAGCCCACGGCCAGACGCCGATACCCTGCGTGCAGTGCTTGACAGCCTGTTCCATTGTCAGCCACTGGTAGGTCGGGTGCTTGCTTGCCACGATGACGTTGATATAGCCCTTGCTCTTCACGCAGTGATCGAAGCAGGAAAGCAGGCAGTTCGCATCCGGCGGAAGATAGCAGCGGATAACGTCTGCCTTTTTGCAGGTGACGTGATCGAGGAAGCCGGGATCCTGATGCGTGAAGCCGTTGTGGTCCTGCTGCCATACGTTCGAGGTAAGAATCAGGTTGAGCGAAGAGATGTCCTGTCTCCAAGGAAGCTCGTTGGTGACTTTGAGCCACTTTGCGTGCTGGGATACCATGGAGTCGACGATACGGATGAAGGACTCATAGGAGGCAAAGAAGCCGTGGCGGCCTGTGAGGATATAGCCTTCCAGCCAGCCTTCGCACATATGCTCGGACAGATATGCGTCCATGATGCGGCCCTGCGGCGCAACATTATCGTCCTCGACATAGACGCAGTCCTCGGGGCAAGCCTTATCGTAGATCTTTGCCTCGAAGGGACGGGACGAAACCTCGAACGCCGCGTACATACGGTTGGACATGGATTCGTCGGGACCGAACATACGGAAGTTCTTGCTCTCCTCGTTGAGCTTGAGAACATCTCTGATGTAGTTGCCGAGTTCAAGCATATCCTGCGCCTTGACGGTGCCGGGAGCGTCCATCTTCACGCCGTACTTGGTGAAGTCGGGCAGACGGAGATCCTTTAACAGCTTGCCGCCGTTGGTATGAGGATTTGCGGAAATGCGGTGATCGCCCGTAGGCGCAAGCGCGCGGAGTTCGGGCTTGAGCTTGTAATCTTCGGTGAAGAGTTCTTCGGGACGATAGGACATGAGCCACTCTTTGAGAAGTTCGAGGTGCTCGGGCTTTTCCATCGTGATCGGGACCTGATGCGCACGGTAGCTGCCCTCGATGTGCTTGCCGTCGACGACCTTGGGACCCGTCCAGCCCTTGGGCGTACGGAGAACGATCATCGGCCATACAGGACGCTCGGTGTAGCCCTCCTCTCTCGCCTTTCTCTGGATCTCCTTGATCTCCTTGATGCACTTATCCAGCGTCTCCGCCATCTTTCTGTGCATAGTCATAGGATCGTCGCCCTCGACGAAGTAAGGCTTCCAGCCGCAGCCGTGGAAATAGCTCTTCAGCTCCTCTTTGGGAATACGGGCGAATACCGTAGGGTTATTGATCTTGAATCCGTTGAGGTGCATGATCGGCAGCACTGCGCCGTCCGTGACGGGGTTGAGGAACTTGTTGGAGTGCCAAGCCGTTGCAAGAGGGCCCGTCTCTGCCTCGCCGTCGCCGACGATGGTCGCCGCGATGAGATCGGGGTTATCGAACACCGCGCCGAACGCATGGGCAAGCGAATAGCCGAGCTCGCCGCCTTCGTTGATGGAACCGGGCGTCTCGGGTGCAACGTGCGAAGAGATTCCGCCGGGGAAGGAGAACTGTTTGCACAGTCTCGTCATGCCGACTTCATCTTCGGAGACGTTGGGATATACTTCGCTGTACGTTCCCTCGAGGTAGGAGTTCGCGACAAAGAAGTTGCCGCCGTGTCCGGGACCGGAGAGAAGGATAAGATCAAGATCGAATTTCTTGATCACACGATTGAGGTGCACATAAATAAAGTTTTGTCCGGGCACGGTACCCCAGTGACCGACGATCTTCTTTTTGACCTGATCGCGCGTAAGAGGCTCGCGAAGGAGAGGGTTTCTCAGCATGTAGAGCTGTGCGGCGGCGAGGTAGTTCGCAGCGCGCCAGTAAGCATCCATCTTTTTGAGATACTCATCCGTCAAGGGCTTCTTTTCGGGAATGATTTCGTTGCTCATGAGTTCCTCCATACACAGTTTTTCTAAATAACATTATACCCCTTTCATGAGGGCTTGTCAATAAGAGTGTGGAAAATTTTTCTGCTTTTTTTGCATGAAAATAAAAGCAAGCGCAAAAAAACGCCGGCGCGCACGGGATGCACACAAAAAAATCCCCGTTTTTGAACGGGGATCGGAAAATTTTTCGCTGTAAATCCGGTTTTGGGAACGATCAGCTTAAAAATCCCTTGATGATCTGCTCCTCCGCCTCATGCTCGGTTAGCCCGAGCGTCATGAGCTTTAAGAGCTGTTCGCCCGCGATCTTACCGATCGCCGCTTCGTGAATGAGCTCGGCGTCCACGCTGTTCGCTGCGAGCGCGGGGACTGCGACGACGTGCGCGTCATCCATGATGATCGCGTCGCACTCGCTGTGCCCGTGGCATTTGCCGTTGCCGTCGATCCGAAGCTCGAACTCCTGACGGGAACTTCCCGCAGCGACCGAGCGGGAAACGATGTCCGCGCCCGCGCCGTCGCCGTTGAGCTGTACGGAAAAATCAGTCTTGGCGAGCTGTTTGCCGTGCGTGTATATCTTCTCGCGGATGACGAGATCCGCACCCGCGGCAAGCGTCGCGTTCGTTGTGCGGACGGTAGAATCGATGCCTTTGATCTGCGTCGTCTCCATCTCCATGCGCGCCCCCTCTTCGAGGATCATCACCGTCTCGGGATTCATGATATTTTCGCCGTTGCCGTCCCCTGAAGCGTAGTGTTTTTCGACATACTTTACCTTGGCATTCCTGCCGATATGGAAGGTATGCACGCCGCTGTGTTCCGCCGTCTCGACGCCGCAGTTGTGAATGCCGCAGCCGGCGATAATGAGCACATCTGCGCCGTCCTCGACATAAAAATCATTGTAGACCTTCTCGCGGTAGTCTGTTTTGGTGATGACGACGGGAATATGCACGCTCTCCCCTTTCGTCTCGCCCGACACGAAAATATCGATACCCGATTTCCCGTCCTTTCTGCCCTCGATGCGGATGTGCGGCGTACTTCTGCGCCCGTCCGCCTCTCCGTTTTTCCTTATATTATAGGCGCCGTCCGGCACCTTGTGCAGATCGGCGATCTGCATTAAAAGCATTTTTTCAAGTTCGTCCATAAATAAACTCCCTCACACGTTTTTCCGCGAACTGACGCGGAAAAACGTCGTGATCTTCAGAACAACCCGACGTTCGCCTTGCGGCTCTGCGTCCGGTTTTTCTCTGCGCGGGCAATTCGCAACAGTGATAG
>CALVLR010000085.1 GCA_944340685.1 uncultured Clostridia bacterium
CGTCCGTATCCGCCGTGAGCGTGACGGCACTCATATCGCCTGCCGTCACTTCGGGGGCGTCGACCGTCACCTCGGGCCCGAACGCGTACTTCGCCATGACGGTGCCGATGCGCACTTCCGTGAGCCCCGCGTGGTTGCCGCTGCCCGCATTGTTGAAGTTGACGGTGAACAGCCGCGCCGAGTCGATCTTGTCGAAGAAGGTATCCGCGTCCACGCTGATCTTTGCCCAGGTATTTCCCGCAAATTCGCGCAGCAAAGGATCGGTCGCAGCCGTGCTGCCGCCGAGGATGCCGATCTTGGCATTCTCGCCCGTCATTGCAAAATATACCCAGAATTCGACAATATCGTACTCCGCGTAGCTCTCGATGCTCTGACGGGGCGTGAGATGGATATCCACCCACAGGTTTTCTCCGATCTCACTTCCGTCAATGGAGAGATACTTACCCGTGTAGCCGCCCTCTTCGGAGGTGCCCGTTCCGACGATGAGCTTTTCCGTCGGCACGCCGCCCGCCGCCACAAAGGAGATCTGGGAGGCGGGGTCAAGCACTTCGGGCGAGAACACCTCTCCCTCCAGAACGGGCTGGTCGACGATGAAGGTGCGCGTTACCGTCTTGCTCTTTCCGTTCGACTTGATTGCAGTGACTGCGATCTCATAGCTGCCGAGCTTTTCGGGCGTGAAGTAATATCTGCCCTCCCGCTCGGTGAGCGAAATTTCCTCCTTCTCCGCTCCGCTTATATAGCTTACCTTGACCGTAACGGCAGGGTCGGAGTCTGCAAGGTCGGTCACGGTGAAGCGCGGAAGGCAATACTCCTCGTTGAGGATGCCCGCGTCCGGCTTGTTGATAGAGATCTCGGGCGCCGTATTGTCCGTCACGTTGAGCGTGACGACGCTCTTGGGCGCCTCGCCAGACGTGACCACCGCCGTATAGGTGATGGTGTAGCCTGAGATATCGGTGACATCGAACTTGTTTTCAAACACGGCGACCGCGCCGCCGTCCCCGGTAACGACCTCCGAACTCAGGCGGTAGACGTTCCCGTCCTCCCCTTCCGCCTGCGTCTTAAGCTCATACACCGATCCCAGCTCTGCCGTCTCGGTCTTTTCTGCGGGGAAGTCTTTGAGCGCGACTTTTCCTTCCGCGCACGCTGCCAATCCGAAGCAGAATGTGACAGCAAGCAAGAGCGCAGCAAGAAGCAATGATTTCCTCTTCATAATTTCACCCCTTGATTTTCCTCAATCCCGAATCTCTACCCGGAAGTTGTCGAAGAAGTATTCCTTATCCCCCTCGTAATTCGCATTGTAGGAGATCTGGAAATTACCCATTGCCGTCAGGAAGCCGTTATCGATGGCGAGAAGATCGGCAACGCAGAATTCGTAGCTCGTCCACGCGTGCGGGGCACAGTTGTTGTTGGTCGCAAGCAGCAGGCTCGTGGGCGTGCGGTAGACAAATGTCAGATTGACCGAAGAATCGGTGTTGTTGTACGTCTCAAAGCAGATGTAGGCATTTTTGGCGGTATCCGCATCCATGCCGAAGAGCGCCGTCTTGTTGAGCAGCTTGGAGGAGATGTTCATCTGGATCCAGTTCGACGCACCCTCGCCCGTTCCCGTAAAGACGGCGTGCAGCACTTTGCTGCCCGAGGGCGCCGTCAGGCCGAAATCCTCCGCCTCGACGACTTCCGTAAGCCCGGGATTGTCGTTGGAGAACATGTATCCCTGCCACAGACTCTCGAAGTCGGCGATCTCGTTCTCCTTCAAAGGTACCTCGAAATCGGTCGCGGACTTTGTGGGCTTTTTGATGAGCCACATATTGTCAAGATAGTAGCGCGGCGTCCTGCCCTCCCCTTCCTCGACGACATTGGCGCTGCCCGCGCTTTCAAAGCGAAAGTAGATGCCGTAGACGGAGGTGAGGTCGCCCGCGATGGCGATGAGCGACGCCTCAACGGGCAGTTCGCATTTGTTCCAGCCGGGGCGGAGCGTAAAGCTCTTTTCGCCGACGCGGCTGATGGACGTCACGCCGCTGATGTCCGAGCCAAACCCCGCATAGACCGTCTTGTCCTCGTTCTGATCGTTATACATATCGAACGTGACATACTCCGCATAGGAGAGGTCGGAATAGTCAAAGCCGTAGGTATCCGATTTGAGCGAGAACATGACGATAGGCGCGGAGGAAGTGACGTATTTTCCGCCGAGCGGGTCGAGACGCGCGGAGCGTTCGCCCTGCGTAATGAACTGCTTGTCCGTATTCAGGCTGACCTTTCCGAAGTCGTTATAGATGAGCGCCGTCTGCAGATCGGGCGTCCAGTTTTCAAACCCGTTGATGAGGACGTCCTCTTTGAGCGCCGCATCGGGATCGGGCGTTTCCTCTTTTGCGCAGCCCGCAAAACATGCGGCGCAGGAGAGCGTCAAAAGTCCCGCAAGCAAAACATATTTCGTTTTCATCCGTACACCCCCTTAAAATCCGTACACGGTCATCGTCCCGAACACGACTGACTTTTCCGCATAATTTGCAGCGAGATCGGTGAAATACAGGCTGAGCGACTGAAGAGTACCCCCTCCCGTCATTTGTGAAATGTCGGGGATCTCCACCCTGTTCCAGCCGGGCAGGAGCGTCTCATTGGCGACGGAGATCCCGTAGCTGCTGCCTTCGAGCCGCGCCGTCACGCGGAACGTCATGTTCTCCTGTGCCGGATTGTAAATGTTCATGATAAGCGACTTCGTATCCGCGCCGATCGCCGCAACGGCTTCTCCGCCCAGCGTGACATACTGGTTGGCATTCGTCACGGCGGCAATATCAAGTTTCAGGACGCTTCCCTCCGCCTCGTAGCCGCTGCCGTCAACGACGGCCTTTGCAAGCTCGCCGCCGCCCTGTGCAATGCTCTCCGAGAGCGCCGCGGCACCGAATACAGCGATCTTCCCCTCCGAAAGGGAGAAACTCTCCGACTGCGCGCCGTTCGTTACGGTAAAGGCAAGCTGCGCTGCCTCCGCCGTGTTCACCGTCACCTTCCACGTGCCGCTCTCGCCCGTGCAAACGATGCCCGCATTCTCGGGAACGGTCAGCGTGCTGCCCGCCGCCGCGCGCACGGTGTACGTCACGGAAGCACCGTTCTCTTCGACATCGGTGATGCCGACGGAAAGCGGGCTTTCAGCAAGTTCCAGAAGGCGGATGACCGCCTCGCGCGCAAGCTGCATCCGCTCGGAGGTGGAGACGACCTTCGCGCCCTGATAGATGAGGGAAGAGACTTTGCGCTGGATGTCCTCGTGGGAATACCCCTTCGCCGCATACGCGTCGTGCAGGGCGTACCAGAGTTCGTATTCTTCCAGACCGTCGCGGATGGCTTCGAGCCGCAGCGAGGAGAGCGGCTCGTCCATGCCGTAGGGCGCGCCGGGATACATGAGATAGCCGTCGCCGTTGGCGTTTTCATAGCGCTCCGCCGTGCCGTAATAGTCGTCGATGGGCTGATAGGCACCGTTTCCCACATACTGCTGATAGAGGTCCGCCGCCCAATAGAAGTTGCCCGTGATATCGTATTCACTCATCATCCAGCTCAATGAGCGGGCGGAGACGAGCGTATCGTCGATGTGATAGGTGGGATAGGGCGAATGCGGCTGGCTGCAGGTATAGATCCAGCGCTGTTGCTGCTGTGCATACACTTCGCGCTGCGACGCGCTGTCGTACAGGCTGATGAGCGGGCACGCCGTGATGATGCTCTGTGTCTCCTCATCGGGCGTCCACGTCGTCGTCAGCGAGACGATGAGCGGGAAGTTGTCGAGCGAAGTTTCGATCTCCTGCACGAACGCATCGGATATCCCCTTTTCCTCCGCAAGCTGCTCCAGGTGCGCCTTCGCGTCCGAGATCGCGCTCTCAAACTGCGCAGCGACCCCGGGAACGCGGTCGAGCGTGTTGTTGAGGTCTGGCTCGTCGATGATGCTCACCGTGCAGATGGCATAGGACATGAGGTCAAACCCCGTCTCTGCCTCCGCATCATAGCTTGCGAGCGCCACATCAATGATGGCGTTGAGGTACTTGCCGAAGGTCTCCCCGTTCAGCGTGGGAAGTCCCGTGCTGCTGTCCGTCATCGTGGGCGTGGGCACGGCGAACGTGCTCATCTTGGGATTTTCCTGCAGCAGATCGTACGCCTTCTGCGCATACGCCGCGATGCTCTCGTCGGTATAGTTGGAATCGTTGCCGAACATGATGAGTCCGGGGGAGATGCGGTGTTCCGCCATCACGGAGATGTACGAATCGAGCATATCCTGCGTGCTGTCGAGCTCGCCCAGCCAATGCGCAAACGTGACGTTGAACTTGGACTTGGTGTGCGTCGTCTGGCTGACAAGGATGTCGTTTACGCCGAGGGTGACGGGGATGGACGTCTGCGCGCCGTCATAGGTCACCTTCATCGTGCCCGTGTATGTCCCCGCCGCCTGGTCCGTGGGAACGTTGAAGGTGATATACACCCCCTGATTGTTCCCCGCCGAAATGGTGTTCTCACCGTACTCCACAGCCTTTTCGATGGGAAGGAGCGCGTCGGGATACATGCCCGTCTCGGCGCCGTTCCCTTCGAACGTCGCCTTCACTTCAATGTACGTTTCGTGATAGACGAGAATATTCTCC
>CALVLR010000086.1 GCA_944340685.1 uncultured Clostridia bacterium
TTCCTGCTCGGCTTTCAGCTTTTTCAGCTGTTCGTAGCGGTTGTCGATGTCGAGCGCGTACTTCGCCTCTCCGAGCGTCTCTTCCAAATCTTTGATTTTCAATCTGTAATCGTCTGCTTTAAACATAAATATCCTTACGTTAAAAATGAAGTGCCCTTGCTGTTAAACCACGTCCGCGAGGAAGGTTTCCCTGCTATAAATTTACGTTGCAAAAGGCTTCACTTGTTATGCCTCTTGCGCCCCTATTTGTTGCTCACGCAGCTTCTGCGGAAAGAGTGAATGCGGCGCGCTAATATGTTGCGAAAGCGCCGCAGAGAGGTGAGTGCGTACGTCATGCCGATAGCCCCTGTGGGGCTTCGGCGTATGCGCGAACTAAGAAATTGCGATTTCAGCAGCAATTTCGTGACCGAAACCGCGCTTCCCATTGGCGCGATTGAGACACACACGCGGTTAGCCGCAGGCGTGCCCGCGGGTTGTCTCTCCCCCCTCACGAAATTTCTTTTTGTCAGTTCAAAAAGAAATTTGTGAAATTCCTCACGAAGATTTTTCCCGTCAGTTCGGGAAAAATCTGTGAGCCCTTTAATACGGTTTCCCGTGACACTTCTTGTATTTGAGTCCGCTGCCACAGGGGCATGGATCGTTTGGTCCGACTTTTTTGCCCTTCTTCATGGTAGCGGGATTGAATTTATTCTCGCCGCTCGTACGGAGCGAATCGACGTCTACCGCCTTGGGCAGATTTTCTCCGCCGACGGGCGACATGCTCTCCGCGCCCATGCCCTGCTCGGGAACCGCGGGTCGGGCGGGCGACTGCTGTGCTGCGGGTGCGGGAGCAGTCTGCGCTGCGGGCGGAGCGGGAGGATCGTTCTTCCCGCCCGAGACGCTCTGTGCGGGCTGCTGCGCCTGTGCCGCCTGCTGAGGCGCAGGACGGGGCGCGGGGCGGGACGGGAAGATCCGCTGAACGGGGCGCTGTTCGGCGCGGATGGAGCACTTCAGCAGGAAACGGATGGTGCGCTCCTGAATACGCTCGACCATCTCGTCGAACATCGCAAATCCTTCCTGCTTATAGGCAATGACGGGGTCGGTCTGCCCGTACGCGCGGAGCACGATGCCCTTGCGGAGCTGATCCATCGCGTCGATGTGGTCGATCCAGTTGCTGTTGACGTAGGAGAGGAGCACATCGCGCTCGACGCGGCCGAAGTCAACGACGGGCATCTCTTCCTTAATGCGTGCGATCTTCTCTTCGTAGCACTCGGCAGTCTTTTTGGAGATCTTCCGGATCGCGACGTCGAAATCCCACTTCTCCAGCTTCTCCCGCGTGACAAAGTGCGTACCTTCGGGCAGGAGATAGCGCTCAAGCGCCGCGTTCAGATCGTCCTCGTTCCACTTTTCGGGCGCGTCGTCAGCGTTCACCGTTGCGCGGACAACGCCCTCGACATAGCCCGGGATATACTTTAACACCTGCTCGTGCACGTTCTCGCCCTTGATGACGCGCATACGCTCGGCGTACATGATAATGCGCTGCTGGTTCATCACGTCGTCGTATTGCAGGACGTTCTTGCGGATCCCGAAGTTGCGCCCCTCGATCTGCTTCTGCGCGTATTCGATCAGGCGGGTGAGCAGTTTGGATTCGAGACACTCGTCCTCCTCCATCTTGCTCATCGTGTAAATGCGCTTCATGCGCTCGCCGCCGAAACGCACCATGAGGTCGTCTTCAAGCGAAATGAAGAAGACGGAGACGCCGACGTCGCCCTGACGGCCTGCACGGCCGCGGAGCTGGTTATCGATACGGCGCGACTCGTGCCGCTCTGTGCCGATGATGCACAGCCCTCCCGCTTCGATGACCTTCTGCTTCTCCTCGTCTGTCTGCGCCTTGTAGGCGGAATACAGTTCGTTGTATCTCTCGCGGACCGCCTTCACGTCCGCCTGTTCCTCGCCAAGCTCCACAAAGGAAGTCGCAAGCTCGATCGTCTCGTGCTCCACGCCCTCTTCGCGAAGGCGCTTTTTCGCCATATACTCGGCATTGCCGCCGAGGAGAATATCGGTGCCGCGCCCCGCCATATTGGTGGCAATGGTCACTGCGCCGAATCTGCCCGCCTGCGCCACGATCTCCGCTTCGCGTTCGTGGTTCTTCGCGTTGAGAATATTATGCTTGACGCCGTTGCGGATGAGCAGGCGCGAAATCTCCTCCGATTTATCGACGGAAACGGTACCCACGAGAATGGGCTGTCCCTTCTCGTGCCGCTCCACGATCTCCCGCACGATCGCTTTTTTCTTGCCCTCGACGGTAGAGAAGATCCTGTCGTGCATATCGTTGCGGCGTATGGGCTTATTGGTGGGGATCTCAATGACGTCGAGCGCGTAGATGGTCCTGAATTCGCCCTCTTCCGTTTTGGCGGTACCCGTCATGCCCGAGAGCTTGCGGTAGAGGCGGAAATAGTTCTGGAAGGTGATCGTCGCGAACGTCTTATTCTCTTCGCGCACCTTCACGCCTTCCTTTGCCTCGATCGCCTGGTGCAGACCGTCCGAATAGCGGCGGCCGATCATGAGGCGCCCCGTGAACTCATCGACGATGACGATCTCGCCGTTGTTGATGATGTACTGATCGTTGAGCTGGAAGAGCGTATGCGCCTTGAGCGCCTGCTGGATGTGGTGGTTGAGCGAGGCGTTCGCCACGTCGGCAATATTCTCCACGCCGAAGTAGCGCTCCGCCTTCTCGGCGCCGAACTCGGTGAGCCGCACCTGCTTTTCCTTGCGCTCTACAACGTAGTCCCAGTTGAGCGCTTCTGCGGCGGCGACCTTCTGCGCGCCGGAGTTCCCCTTGCGCCTGCGCGCGGAATCTTCCAGCTCCTTGAGTTCGTCGTCGTAACCGCCGTGCAGGGTGCGGACGAATTTATCCACCTTCTCGTAGAGCGCGGAGGACTGCTCGCCTTTGCCCGAAATGATGAGCGGCGTTCTCGCCTCGTCAATGAGGATGGAGTCCACCTCGTCGACGATGGCAAAATTCAGCTCGCGCTGCACCATGAGCTTTAAGTCATTTTTCAGATTGTCCCTGAGGTAATCGAAGCCGAATTCGTTGTTGGTTCCGTAAGTGATGTCGCAGGCGTAGGCGGCGCGCTTCGCGTTGTCGTCCATACCCGGCACGACGACGCCGACCGTCAGCCCCATAAAGCGATGTACTTTGCCCATCCACTCCGCGTCGCGGCGGGCGAGATAGTCGTTGACGGTAACGATGTGCACGCCCTTTCCTGCAAGCGCTTCGAGGTATGCGGGGAGCGTGGCGACGAGCGTTTTGCCTTCGCCCGTCCTCATCTCGGCAACGCGCCCCTGGAAAAGGCAGATGCCGCCGACGATCTGAACATGGAAATGGCGCATCCCCAGAACGCGCCAGCTCGCTTCGCGCAGGACGGCAAATGCGTCGTAAAGAATATCGTCAAGCGTCTCGCCCTTTGCAAGGCGGTCCTTCAAAACGCCCGTCTGCGCTTTCAGCTCGGCGTCCGTCATAGGTTCGTATTTGGGCGCGAGCGCCTCTACGCGGTCTGCCATCTTATTCAGCTTTTTCAGGCTCTTGCGGCTGTCGCCGTTCATGAGGTAGCGAATCAATCCCATAATCTAAGCTCCGTTGGCGTCCGCACGCACGCGCGGGCGCGGCAATAATTTTTCTAACCCGTTTATTTTACAATATTTTTCCAAAATCTCAAAGCGATTTTGCTTGTTTTTCGAGATTTTCTGATTGGGCGGGGCGTTTTCTCACAAACTTGCCACAAAACGACTTTTTCCGCGCGCGTCAGGCGCCCGCCGCAAAAAAATGCGGCGGGCGCCTGTATTGTTCCTTTTCAGTTTTTGGCAGTTCCTGCAAGAAGCTCACGGCGCATCAGATCTGCCAGATGCTCCGGCCGCGGCGTACAGATGCGGACGGCGCCCATGCGGACGCAGGCTTCGAGCGCATGCGTTCCCTCGGCACATAAGGCGTCGATGCGCAGCCGTCCCGCACCGCCCTTCACAGCCGAGACGATCTCGTCCAGCCACACGCATACGCCCTCGGCGCCGCCTTCCCGCGCGGCACGCACCCCCGCCGCCACCTGTTCGGAAGGCAGCCCGCCCAGTACGAGGATCACAGGGATTTTTTTTGCGGCGCGGCAGACCGTGCGCACTTCCCGTTTCAGATAAGCCGTTCTGCCGCAGACGAGCGCGCTTCGGCAGGGAAACAGATAGATCTCCCGCGCGCCGCACTTTACGGCGCGTTTTACCTCCGCCCGCTTGACGGCGGGAAGGCTTTCCCCCGTGCCGCCCGCAAGGCATATCACGCGCACGCCGCTTCCGCCAAGCAGCTTTTTTGCCGCCGCAACGCGGACGGGCGAGACGAGCACGCCGTACAGCGCGCATTTTTTTGCATTTTCACAGACGTTTTTCAAAGCGCCGTCGTCCACAGTCGGCATCGAAGCGTCTGCGACCAGCCTGCTGAGCGCAAGCGTCACTTCCGTCTCCCTTCTCCGCCTTGTTTTTTCATCCGCCGCAAAAACGGCAGTCTGCATTGCTTCCATACTCCCAGTTTCTGCCGAAAAGCGCTAAAATATTCCAAGCGGCGCTATTATCCGACGGCGCTTTTATGATAAAATACAGCCATGAATCTTCTCTCCGTGCAGGGACAGGGCGCACTGTATACCGTTCTGCTCTTTCTCATCGTCGTTATCGTCGTACACGGGATAAAACTTGTGCGGATCGGTTACAGGTCTTTGGGGAAAAAGCTCCCGCCCGCGCCGCCGCCCAAGGAGAAGGAAGAACCCGAACCGGTATATTTCCTCGTGGAACGCAAAAAAAAGCGCACGAGAACGGAGTATTCCGAACCCAAGCGCATTCACTTCAAATAAATACGGACGCACCCTTTTCCAGCATCCGCGCCATTTTGTTTGCGGCGCGGAAATACCGCGCATAATACGGGCATTTCTCTTTCCCGCTGCGATTTCCGACAAACACCCATTCGCACAGTTCGGAAAAGAGAAAGTACGAGAGCGCGCGACCGTAATCCGCACGGGCGATCCCGTGCCGCGCGGCAAATCCGCTGTAATACCGCCCGACGGCGTATGCGCGCTGACCGGGCGTCATGCGGAACAAATTGCCGTGCGATCTCCCGTGCGCGACGAGCCGCGCCAGCGACGCGGGATATGGCAGGATGCCGCCCGCTTCCCAATCGATGAATACGGCGCGCCCCGCCGAAACGATGACATTGAAGGGCAGCAGATCATCATGACAGAGCGTGCGCGGCAGACGTTCGTATAAGCCGAGATATTCGTCGTAATGTTTTTCGAGCAGCGAAGAAGCAAGGAAGTCTCTGCGCTTTTTCCGCTGCGAAAAACTCTCGGCAAAATTCAGCCCCGCCTCCGCAGTCGATGCGGTCTGCCAGAAATCCGACTGCATCAGCGCGAGCGCCCCGATCGCCGCGTCCAGCTTCCCGCGCGTACAGCGCTGCAAATTTTCCCCTGCGATGTATTCCAGGAGCAGATATTCTTCTCCGCCCCATTCCCCCCTTCCGAGAAGCGCGGGCGCATAGGAACGCGGCGGCGTAAAGAATGTGCGGTACGCCTCTGCTTCCCGCTCCTTCGCGCGCTTGAGAATATACCGTGCGCCGTCTGCGGTCACGTCCCAGACGCCTTCGTAGACCGAGCCGTCCTCTTCGCGCGGACGCGGCGTAAAGGAATACGCCGCCGCAGGCGCCATGCGTTCTGTCAGCGCGCGCAGCGCTTCTTCCGTCATACCGCGCTCAGTCTTCGTACCGTTCGACGTTGCGACCGGAATCCCACAGGCGTTCGAGATAATAGTAGAGACGGGATTCCTCGTTGAAGACGTGGACGACCACGTCGCCGTAATCGATGACGCCCCAGCGCCCTTCGCGCAGCCCCTCTTTTCTCAGCGGCGTAAGCCCCGCGTCCTTCTCGATCTTCTCCTCAACGGCGTCGCCGAGCGCCCGCACCTGCGTGGTGCTCCTGCCGCTCGCAATGACGAAATAGCTGCACACGACCGTCTGTTCGTGAACATCTAAGATCACAATATCCTGCGCTTTCTTTTCGGAGAGCGCCTTGGCGCATGCGCGTGCAAGTTCGTATCCTTCCATAAAAAACTCCCTTTTTTTCGTTATTTTTATGATATTTCAGGCAATTATGTCTGACATAATACTCTATTTGTTTTCCGATCGCGCGCTTTGAACGCTTTTTTCGTATTCAAACGCCTCTTCGGTGAGCGGATAGACGGGCTTCCCCGTTGCGTGCAGATAATCCACCTGCTCTTTGAGCGCTTGATAAAAGCAGACATCGAGGTCGCTCCAAAAGAGCGCTCTGAGGCGATCCACCCCCGCAAAGTCGCGCCCCGCTTCCAGCATATCGGCAAGGAACACGAGCTTGGAGAGCGCAGGCATTCCTGCTCGCCCGCTGGTATGATAGCGGATCGCATCGAGCACCTCTTCATCTTCGATCCCGAAGGCGTGGCGCGCAAGATATGCGCCCGTATACTGGTGCATGACGGGCGGCGGCACATTCTCCGGCGGCGTAAAATCCTCTAAAAGCGGCGAAGAGAGCGGGACATACTTTGCGCAGTCGTGCAGCGCCGAGGCAATGAGCGCCTTCCCTTCCGCCACGCCGACGGAACGGGCGCGGGCGACAGCCATGAGCGCGACGCGGTAACTGTGCTCCCTTCTCGCAGGCTTTTCCAGCGCGAGCGCAGGCGCGATCGCAGGATGCTCATACAGCCTGTTCTCATCGATATAACGGCGGACGGCACGGTCGAGATCGGGCGAAGGCTTGCGGAACGCGAGATCGACGCGGAGCTTATGCGACGCCGCCGCCTCGCCGACAAAGGGCACGGAAATAAAATCCTTCCCGAAACGGGCGCGAAAGCGGTCGCGGCACCACGCCGGATCCTCCCCCTCCCGCCTGCACGCCACGAGCGCGGCGTTCGCAAGAATATCGTCCGGATTTTTCCAGGTAAAAAAGTCTTCGAGCATGTCCGCGCCGACCATAAAGTAGAGCGCATCGCTTGGATACAGCTCTTTGAAATGGCGGCATGTGAGGTAGGAATAGCTCGTACCCGAGGCACAGATCTCAAAATCGCTCACCTCCGCATACGGGAGATTGCGGAAGGCAAGACGGCACATTGCGAGCCTGTCCTCCCCCGAAGCAACCGCCCCGAACGCCTTGTGCGGCGCAATATGCGACGGAATGACAAATACCTTATCCAGCCCCAGCACCGCCTTTGCCGCCTGCACATAGCGCACATGCTCATTGTGAACGGGATCGAAAGACCCCCCGAAAAGCGCGATCTTCATAGCCGTATTATACAATATTTTGTACCCCTTTGCAAGTTTAATTTGCAGAAATCGGGTCAAAAATCATAGCATGAAAAAATTCTCTCCCGCCCTTGCGGCGGACGTTCTCTTTTACGCCGTTGCGGCATGGTTTCTCACTCTGGGCATTCTGCGCTATTTCCGCGCCGATACCTGGGTCTGCCTGACGGCGGCAACGCTTGTCGCTCTCGCGGCGGGCGGCACAGTCTTTTGCCTGCTCTTTACAAAACGCAGCAGACGCCTCCTCGGAAAGAAGGAACGGGAAGAACGCGACGCACTTCTTTTACACCTCGCTCTGGAGAAAGATGAGCGCGTGCGCGCCCTTCTTCTGGAAGCGCTCATCAAAGACGGCAGCGACGCGCACTGCGAGGGCGACGCCCTCTCGGCGGGCGGCGAGCCGCTCATCCCCCTTTACACCATGGAACCGGTATCGGCGGACGCGATCGCAGGGCTTTTGAAAAGTTTTCAGACGGCGCCCTTCACCGTCGCCTGCAATGCCCTCACGCCGGACGCAGAGAAGCTGCTCGCATCCTTCGGCAGGAAAAGCATGAACGGCGACGAGACGTATGCGCTCCTCTCCCGCACGGGCTGCATCCCTGAAAAACGCATCTGCGGAGACATTCCGCGGCGCACTGCCAAAACACGCCTTCACGCAGCGTTCGCCAAGCGCAACGCGCATCCCTTCTTTGTCAGCGGACTGCTCCTTCTTATCATGAGCCTGTTCGTCATCTACCCTGTCTATTATCTCGTTACGGGGAGCATCCTCATGATCACGGCCATCATCGTGCGCGCCGTTGGGTACGCATGAGAGAATCGCCCGCCGTCCCTTACGCGCCACGCAGCGGCATATTTCGCGTCAAAATTACCCCAATTCCTGCGATTATGCCTGACATAATACTCTGTAACATGTAAAAATCCCCCTTGCAGGGGGATTTTTGGTTTTTTTGATCAGAGAGAGGTCTGCGCTGCGGCAAGAAATGCGATCGTATCGGAGGGATCGGGCGCATACTCGCCCATCTCCCGGGCGGCAAGTTCGCCTGCCCTTCCGAGCAGATAGCTCGCCACGCAAGCCGCTTCAAACGGCTGTACGCCGCGCGCGCAGGTGCCGACGAGAAGGCCGGAGAGCACATCTCCGCTGCCCCCCTTCGCAAGCGACGGAGAACCCGTCGGATTGACGGCGACGCGCACCCCGTCCGTGATGACGGAGCGGTTATTTTTGAGGAGCACCGTCACACCGAAACGCGCCGCAAACTCTTTTGCCATGCCGACGGGATCGGCAAGCACCTCTTTGACGGAACACTCCGCAAGGCGGGAAAATTCCTTGGGGTGCGGCGTAAGCACGACGCGGCATGCGCGTTTGGAGAGCACCTCCGTCCCGTAGGCGGAGATGGTATTGAGCGCGTCCGCATCCAGCACGAGCGTTCCCGTATAGTTGGTGAGAAGCTCGGCAATGTACACATAGAGCTGTTCGCTGACGCCCGAACCCATGCCGACCGCCAGGGCATCTGCGCCGAGAATGTCGCCGTCGATCGCCTTGTATTCGCGCAGGACCGCGGCGGGCAGTTTGCCGATGGCGTGCGGATACAACTCGCCCGATACGCAGAGTTTTGTGTACCCTGCGCCCGATTTCAGGCAGGCGCACGCAGCGAGGAACGCGGCTCCGCTGTAAGCCCCGCCCGCAAGAATGCACGCCGTTCCGTAGCTGCCCTTGTGCGTATTTGAGCGGCGCCTCGGGAAGAACGCCTTCACGTCTGCGTTCTCCCACACTTCGGCACCGTTTTCCACTGCGGGAATGCCGATGTCCGCCACCGAGATCTTTCCCGCGACGTCTGCCCCGTCCGAGAGGAGGAGCGCCTGTTTGAGCTGCCCCATCGTTACCGTCTCGTCCGCACGGACGCAGATCTCGCCCGCGATCCCGCCCTCCATAAGCCCGCTCGGAAGATCGCAGGCGATCACATACGCGCCGCTTCCGTTGATGAAGTCCACAAGTGCGGCGCTCTCCCCTCCGACAGGTCTTGCAAGCCCCGTTCCGAAGAGGCAGTCCACGATCAGGGCGTATCTTCTTCGCGGGATGCGGCCGAGAAGCTCCCCCTTGTACTGCGCTTTGACCGCCGCACAGTCGGGTGAAAACTTCTGCGCAAGACACAACACGGCGACCTCCTCGCCCGCCTCGTGCAAGATCCGCGCCGCGACAAACCCGTCGCCGCCGTTATTGCCGCCGCCGCAGACGAAGAGCGCATCCCCCGCCCCAAGGCGGTGGCACGCCTCGGAAACCGCCTGCGCAAGCGCCTTCCCCGCCCGCTCCATGAGCATGAGCGCGGGCGCGCCTGCCGCGATCGCCGCCTCGTCGAAGCGGCGCATCTGTTGATTGGAATATGCGTATTTCATATCGGCTCCCATATCCGGACAGCGCGCAACAAGCGCCGCCCGCCTCTATTGCTCTTCTACGGCAAAGTACGCCTTAAGGGCGTCTTTTGCAGTATCGTAATCAAATCCCTTGGAGAGAAGGTGCATATACGCCTTCTGCATCGTCTTCTGATCGGACGGCTTTCCGCGCATATATCTGGCGAGCGCGGCTTCCGCCGCGCCGCGTTCTTCCGCGCCTTCGAGCGCGCCGTCGATGGCTTCGTCGAAGACGCCCTTCCGTTTGAGTTCGAGACGGATGAGCCGCCCGCCCTTGCGCTTCCCCGCGCTCTCCGCATACGCCTTCGCATAGGCGGCGTCGTCGAGGAAGCCGTATCCCTTCATCTTTTCCACCACATAGTCGCTCACATCCTGCAAATACCCCTTGCGGCGGAGAAAATCGCGGATGTCCCGCTCCGTCTTCATGGATGCAGAGATGTGCGTGAGCGCTTTATCGAGCGCAGTCTGTTTTTCGCCCGCAAGCTGAATGGCGGAAAGCTCCTCTTCGGTGACCGCCGCCCCGACTTTCAGGCGGTGCTCCATGACGGTGAGAAGCTGCATCCCGCAGAAAAACCGCCCGTCTACCTCGATATTGCACCGCCTGGGATCGTGCTTTTGCGGCGTGATCGCTGTGATCTGCATGCTATACCCCGTTCCAAGTACGGTTTTCCTGAAACCACGCCGTCTCTTTGAGAATGGTATCGTTGTTGGAACACCAGAGCTTTAACGCCCCTTCTTCCTCCTCCGATTTCCCATAGTAGAATACGATATTGCCGTTCATGGGCTGATAGCCGTCCGTCTCCTCGTCCAGCATGATCGTGACGTACACCCGATCGGTATACTGTGCAATGCGGTCGATAAACGCCTGCGTGGGGAAGATGTTTTCCTCTGCAGCGCCGTATTCGTTATACCCCGCACAGCAGCAGACCGCCACATATTTGGGACGGATCACTTCCAAGAGAGCGTTCGTAGACGAAGTTTTGCTCCCGTGATGCCCCGCTTTATACAGCTCGACCTGCGGCAGCTCGTTGTTTTCAACGAGCGCCTCCTCGCCCTCCTCTTCCAGATCTCCCGTAAAGAGATAGTGATTGGTCTGCGATCCGCCGATCTCCTGCGAGAGCAGCATGCAGACGGAGTAGTTGTTCTCGTCGGAAGAGCTCTCCTCGTAAAACTTGTTGTACAGAATATTCATGGAGATCGTCTGCGCCTCGTCAAGATAGTATGTACGCTGTGCGCCGTCCTCTCCGTTCCAGCATTGAAGCCCCGTATAAACTGCCGTACCCTGCGCCTCGGCATAGTCGACCGCCGCAGCGTATCTTGCGTACAGCGTGGGATTGCCCGACGGCGTTGTGAGCGATTTGTTCGTCTTATCAAATTCGATGATCGTTCCGATCTCATAGCTGTACAGGATCCCGTTATACTTTCCGCCCGAACTTGTTCCGACAAGCCCTGCGATATGGTCGGTATCTGCGTGCGTCGCGATCACATATTCCAGCACGCCGTCCGTGCAATATTCTTCCAGATAATCCTTGATCGCAGTCACATTCCCCTGCGTGGGACCTGCGTCGATCAGCACCTCGGTATCGCCTGCTTTGATGAGCGTGCAGTCGCCGCTTGCCTTGACGGCAGGCGCGATAAAATGAATGGACAGCTCTGCCGACGCGATCTCGGTGACGTCTCCGCCGACGATCTCCGCGCCGCCTTCGGGACCTGTCGTCTCTCCGCCTTCGGGGCCTGTCGTCTCTCCGCCCGTGCCGCCGCCCGTTTCCGCCTGCTGTCCGAAGTGCTGATGCAGGAAACTGTCTACTTCCTCTTTAAAGACAAAAAAGTACAGACAAGCGCACGCAGCAATGACGATGACAAGCAGAACGATGACCGCAAGCAGCGCCTTAGAGCGGCGTTTTGCTCTTCTCGATGATCTCTTTGCCATGCTCTACCTCAATAGGAAAATTTCAGAAAGCTCCAGCTCATGGCGGGAAGCGTGAGCGAAACAAGCGAGCCGTCTTTTACGGAAGGAAGCTCTTTTGCATGGGGCACGACGGTATCGGGCGCGTCGAAAGAGTTGACCGCAAACAGATCGGACGACGTCATTTCGATGTACTCCACGGCGCGCAGATCCCCGAAGGAGCGCAGTTCCAGCGCGACTTCGCGCGCCTCCTGCGCATAGTTGCACAGCGATACGCACACCTCGCGCTTTGCCCTGTCGTGCGTGACCGCTTCGTTGATGCAGCGCGCGCTGCCGTACATATTCTCAAAGGTATCCGAGTCGGAGATGGCGCGCACCGTGCTCCCGCTCGCGTTTCCCGCAATGGTGCGGAAGGGATAGAAGGAAGTCTGGCGGAAGGTCCTGCCGCCCTTCTCCGTCATGATGGGCGCAATGACGTTGACGAGCTGCGCCAGACACGCCGTTTTGACAATGTCGCAGTGGTTGAGAAGCGTATTCATAAGCCCCGCAAACACGAGGCAGTCCTGGAAGGTATACACGTCCTCCAGAAGGTGCGGCGCCTGTTTCCAGAGCGGTTCATGGCGCGGCGCATTGACCGTCCAGATGTTCCATTCATCGAAGGAGATCCCCACGCGCTTTGTGGAGCGCTCTTTGGCGCGCACATACTCAATGGTCGCCTGCAGGGTGCCGATATACTCGCCCATGTCGTCCGCGCTGCCCAAAAAGTCCTCCAAGGGGCGCTTGCGCGACGCGCTGTACATATAGTAGCGGTGCATGGAGAGCAGGTCGACCTGTTTGTAGGTATGTTCGAGCACCGTTCTGTCCCACTCGGGGAAGGTGGGCATCTCGTGATTGGAAGAGCCGGAAACAATGAGTTTGAGTCTGCCGTTGGGGCCTGCGTTCCCGTCCATCTCGCCGTTTGCCCAGCGCATGACTTTCGCCGCTTCCAGCGCCTTTTTGCCATATTCGTCTGCGGTGAGGTGTCCGATCTGCCAGGGACCGTCCATCTCGTTCCCGATGCACCAATAGGTGACGTTATAGGGCTGATCCGCCCCGTTTGCACGGCGCATTTCGGAGATCGTCGTCCCGCCGGGATGATTGCAGTATTCGACGAGGCGCGCGGCGTCTAAAATCGTCCCTGTGCCCATATTCACCGCCATCATCGGTTCGATGCCCGCGGTGCGGCACCACTTCATGAACTCGTCGGTGCCGAATTCGTTCGTCTCGGTGGAAAACCACGCAAGATCGAGGCGGACAGGGCGCTTTTCTTTGGGACCGATCCCGTCGCGCCAGTCGTAGCCCGAGAGGAAATTCCCGCCCGGATAGCGGACGATGGGCACGTGCAGCTCCCTGATCAGGGAAATGACGTCGCCGCGGAAACCGTTCTCGTCCGCCGTGGGATGCCCGGGTTCATAGATCCCCTCGTACACCGCCCTGCCAAGGTGCTCGATAAACGAGCCGTAAATGTTTTTGCTGATCTCGCCGACGGTAAGATTTGCGTCGGCAAAAATTTTCGTCTTCTTCATGATTCCTCCAAAATCACACCTGCGCTGAGATTTCGCTGCGGCATATACGGATCACACCAGTCCGACGGCAGCGGCGATGTTGACGACTGCCTCGTCGATGTTGTGCAGAAGCTTATTCAGCCCCTTCTGTGCGCCTGCGTCGATCTCGCCGTTCTCCGTCGTGCGGAGAAGCTTTACGATCATATCGAAGTTGCCGTAAATGACGACGCACTCCGGATCGAGCGCCTCCAGGACTTTATCCTTGCTGCCGTGCTGAACGGCGTGCATCTTCTTGATCGCGTCGTTCATCTCGGTAAAAAGTTCCACGTTCCCCGAGGAAAACAACTCCTTCATGGTGCCGTTGAGCCGCACGAGCTGTACGAGGAACTCCTCAGTCTCCTTGGAAAGTTCGTTGTCCATTACAGTTCCACCCCGTTGCGTTTGAGCAGTTCGCGCGCCGTTTCCACGCTGTCGGTACCCGTCTTGTTCTTGATGGGCGCAAATTCTTTTTCGCGCACGACTTCAAAAGGAAGGCACGTCTTTGCATACTTGATCATATCGAGGATAAGCGTCTCGAATTTATATCCGTTCTCCTCTTCCGGCCTGACAAACGTGCCGTCGGGCGCGAGGTAAGGGATCTTTTTCTTTGCCGCATGCAGCGGCAGACGCTGATCCGCGATGCTTTTGAGCACATCTGCGCGGAACAGGTAATTTAAGATCACGCCGAAAGAATATACGAGCGAGCCGTCCGCCCCTCTGAGATTTGCCATCTCTTCGCTGAGTTCATAATATTCGATCACGCCGGGCAGACCGTCTTCCAGGCAGAGCACGCCCACGCGCTCGTGCGGCTCCGCCTTGCGCACGACCTTCGCCCCGCTCGCCTTCCCGCTCGCGATCGTCGCGCCGAGAAACACAGGGTCGCAGATGCGCTGCAGCACGTTGTCGACGGCAAACACATTGTACCACTCCACGCCGCGCGCGTCCATTTTTTCAGTCAGCCCCGCCCGCACAAGCGAAGTATACCACCCGCCGTTGCCGTTGGGCGAGAGCGCAAGGCGCGCCTTGTCTTCAAGCAGGATCTTGCCCTCGAGATCGACGCACGGCGCCATTGCCTGACGGAAAAAGAAAATATCCTCGCGCGGGTAGCCGAAATATGCGTGCTGTTCGAAGAACGTGCGGGTCTCGGCGTCGTTTTTATCGCTCGTCATGATGAGGAGCGGAATGCTTGCGCCGCACGCCTTTGTAACTTCCTGCAAATTCAGGATGAGCTGTTCAAAAATATAATGCGGGTGGGTAAGCCCGATGTCGTAGGCGCCCTTCGGCGCGTCCGAACCGAGGCGCGTCCCCTGTCCGCCCGCAAGCAAGACCGCCGCCGCCTTGCCGGCGCGGATCGCCTCGCTGCCGACCGCAAAGAATTGCTCCTTTCTCGCCGCGATTTCTTCCTTGGTCAGCCCCTCGATGGGTTGGATCCGGCCGCGCCTTCCGTCTTCCGGATGCGGGACGATCTTATCCCATTCGATCTGCCCGATCTGCTCCATCAGTCCGGCACGGGAAGCCTCGTCGAGTTCCTCCCACCAGCGCAGCACCTGCGTCTGACCGTGCCGTGTGAGCAGCTCTCTCATTTCGCTTTCGTTCATGTTATCCTCCGTGAAACTGTCTCGATATACTCAGTGTATGCAGGATCCCTTATAAAAACCATACCTGCATATCGTTTTCTCCATGATTCGCCCAACTGTAATAGGGTTTGAGGGTCAATGTACACGCATGTTTTTCGGGCGGCAGATAGGAATAGAGCGCGCCGTCCGAGATAAGCCGCCGCGCCGGAACCTTCACGGTCACGCCCTCTTCCCCGCGCACGACCTCGGCATGTTCGAGCGAAGGGATCTCGATCCCCGAAAGCCCGTCGCCGTTTTCCGCCTGCTCGGCGCAGAGCACGAACGGCCCGTATTCCACCGCTTTCCTGCCCGCGTCCTGCCACACCTTTTCGTTGGCATAGACAAAACGGGGTCTCATCTCAAATTCAAGCGCGATACGGGTATCCCCCTCGACGGGAATATACATATAGTCGTCCTTCGTCTCGGGCACACAGAGTTCGCCGCCTACAAGGCAGGATACGGAACACTGCCATGTGGGGATACGGAGCGCCAGCCGCCCGCGCCCCTTCGCGCTTATTTCGGCTTTTCCGCCGAAAGGCATTTCGGATACCACCGATAACTCACACCCGCATGCAGATACCTGCGAAGAGATGTACTGATGGATATAGAGCGTACCGTCTTCTTCGCCGTACGCAAAACCGCCGACCTGCGCAAAAAGGCGGATGAGGTTGGGCGGACAGCAGGAACAATCGAATACTTCCACCCGCTCCAAGAGCGGCTGATAGGGCGCGTCCGGAAGTGTCCGCGTATATCTCGCGAAATCGGCATGCGCTTCCAGCGGGTTGGTATAGAAAAATCCCTTCCCGTCCAGGCTTTCGCCGGCAAGAATATTATTGTAGAGCGCGCGCTCGATCGCCGCGTGATAGGCGGCGCGGTTTCTGATCTTTGCCATTCTGCCCGCAAACAGGGCGAACGCAATGGCGGAGCACGTCTCGGAATAGGCGGATGCATTGGGAAGATCGTAGGCAATGGTGAACCGTTCGCCCACGTTGCTCGAACCGGTACCTCCCGTCACATACATTTTTCTGTTGACGACGTCCTGAAAGAGCGCTTCGCACGCCGCCGTCAGCCCGCGGTCATCCGTCAGCCGCCCGACATCCGCCATAGCGGTATACAGATAAAACGCGCGTACGGCATGCCCTACCGCCTCCCGCTGTTCCCGTACGGGCAGGTGGCTCTGATCGTACGTTCTGTCGACCGTAGGATAGATCGCCTCTGCGCGCGTACCGCGTTCATCGAGGAAATATTTTGCGAGCGTCAGCCACTTTTGCTCCCCCGTGTGCTCATACAGCCGCACCAGAGCAAGCTCGATCTCAGGATGTCCGCACGTCACAAAGCCTGCGTCCCGCTTCACATAAAACCGCTCATAGATATACTGCGCGTATTTTTCCGCCACGCGAAGGAGCTTTGCGTTGACGCCGCACGCGTCCAGCGCGACCGCCGCTTCGATGAGATGTCCGGCGCAGTACAACTCGTGTTCCGTACGCTCCTGAAAAATTTTATCGGGCTTATAGACCTGATAGTAGCTGTTGAAATAGCCGCACGGCAGTTGGGACGCCGCGATTGCGTCCACAGTTTCATCGATGACGGCGCGCACCGCTTCGTCGGGATGATCCTTCTGCAGGTACGCCGCTGCCTCCAGCCATTTGGCGACGTCCGAATCGTAGAAGATATGCGGCGGATTCTCCCGCTTCCGGCAGCGCACGGCGGAAAACCTTCCGGTCTCCGCAAAGCGGCGGTATACGTTTTTCAAAGATACGTCCGCATTGCGCGAACGTACCTCCCGCCAGAACCCGTCCGTCAGTGTTACGCGGTCAAAGCCGACAGGCTGCATGATCCACCTCCGGAAATTCTTCCTCTATTATAAAGAAATCGGACGGGAATGTCAATCCCCGTCCGCATATTCAGTTCTCCTTTTCGAAAAGGAACGCCCCCGCGCGGAAGATGAGCGTTTCCCCATCCTCGGGCGTCGGATACAGCCCCTCTTCAAACGAAATGCCGAGCGGCGCTTCGTCCGCCGCGGAAAGGGTGAGCATACCGTCCGCGAAGGTATAGGCGCGGTCGGTATAGGCGCGCACCATGCGGTAGCCCGCAAGCGGAACTTCCACAGCGGAGGGATCCTGCAATGCATGAACAAGCACCAAAAGCCTGTTCCCCAGCTGTTTTTTGTAGATCTGCCGCCCGAATGGCGCGCGGTAATAGACGATGTTGCAGTCAATATCCGCAATGTCGCCGTCGCGGACGATGTCCTTGACCGCCTCATAAAAGTCAAGCCCCTCGCGGATGAGCGCCACCTGCTCCGCGGGCATATCAAGGACATCGCCCGAAAGACAGATGCGCCCGATCATGGCGGCGCACAGAGAATAGACGGTGCGCGAAGGCGTATCCTTGTCCCGCAAGACTGCCCAGATCTGCTCCTGCCGCGCGGGGATCACCCGCGAGACGTTCGCTGCGACAAAGGGAATTTCCGCACACTCGTGCGCATCCGAAAACGAACACATGGAGACCATACCCATGCGCTTCGGCTCGATACGGCTCCCGCCCGAGGAGCAGTTTTCGATGACCATATCGGGCACGGCAGCCCTGATCTTATCCAGCCAGACGAGGCTCTCTTCGGCGACCTGCCGCCCGCCCTCGCCAAGGCTCTCCGCACCGTCGCAGCCGACGCCGTAGGTATCGTTATAATCGATCTTGATGTACCCGAATCCGTTCTTCGCCAAAAAGTCGGTCATGCGGGCGGCAAGATACCCCTTGACGGCGGGCAGGCGCAGATCGAAGAAGCGGCGGTTTTTGGAGGTGATGACCTTGCCGTCGCGCCGCAGCAGCATCTCTTCACGCGAGAACGCCTCGCTGTCGCGTCCGGCGACCTCAAACTCGAACCAGATGCCGGGGATCATCCCCTCGGCGCGGATCGCGTCGGCGACCGCCTTCACCCCGTGCGGGAAGAGCGATTTACTCTCTTTCCAGTCGCCCGTGGCATTGCACCAGCCCTTGTCGTCCGGCTTATACCATCCGCAGTCGATGACAAAATATTTGAGATCGAGCGGCTTGATCGCCGTAAGAATCTTTTTGATGTTCTCCTCCGACGGGCAGCCCCATGTCGTGCAGTACTCGTTGAAGAGCACGGGCATCTCCTCTTCCGGAGCCGGCACTTTCAAGCGGCGGTCCTGCTCACGCACAAGAGCGTTGCAGACATCTGTAAGCCCGTTTTTCAGGCAGAGGAACGCCTTCGGCGTTGTAAAACTCGCACCCGCGGGAATATTTTTGCGCCAATGTCCGTATTCATAGTCGGCAGGTCCCGCAGAGAACGCGCATGTCTCCTTTTCCTCGTAGATCTCCATCTGCCAGGAGAAGGGCGCTTCCAGCTGAAAACCCCAGCAGATCCCCGCCTCTTCGTCTTCAACGGCGGCAAAGGGATACCAGCCGCGGTTGGGCATACTCCCGACCTGCCCCCATTTCTCGCACTTTACGCCGTAACGCGCCCAGCTCATATCCAACCCGAGCTGCGCAAACGTATCCGTCTTCATGCGGCACTCGCGCGACCATGCACTCGTCATGCGGTGAAGCCTGAGTCCGCACGTTCCGTTTCCGCCGATGGAGGCCGCGGCGATCCCGCTGAGCGAGAGGCTTGCGAGCATTTCAAGCGTGCGCGCCGCACCTGTGCGGTTTTCATATGTGACCGAGCTTGTGAATACGCCCGTCTCGGCGTTGTATTCCAAGCGGTGGGTATAAAAATTGCCCTTGCCGTCGGTGAGGATCGTCAGAACGCCCCCCGTTTCCGCACGCTGACTCTCCACTTTGAGCACAGTCGCTTCGCGGTTGCGCATGGTCACGCCGAAGGTATAGTCGATAAGCCCCTCGTCGCCCGTAAAGGCGGCCTGCACGAGCGAATCGCAGTGCAGCTTCTGCGCGTCGACCGATGCGCCTGCGGGGTATAACGCAAGCCCCACCGTCGTCTTATCCTCATGCCCTTCGATCGCCGATTCCACATAATAGACGGCAGTATCGCCGAAAATATATTTTTTCAAAAACATATGTCCCGATAAAATATGGGGCGGTACGCCGTACCGCCCCGCCGTCGTGTAAGGGAAAAATACGAACCACGCCTTTGGCGGCATCTTTTTGGCATCTTTTTGCTCATCTTCCTTGCAATACGCGGGTATTACTTCGTCATCTTCACAAAAATCTGACTCAAAAATCTTCTCGCCAAAGGTGCAAAGCAATCAAAAGCGGCAAGATGAACGTCTCAGACCAGGCGAAAGGCGCAGGGCGTGCTCGGTGGCACGATCAAGCCTTTCAACGCAGTATGAGCGTACAGATTCCGCTTTTGATCGGGTTCATATTACTCCCTTACACGATATCCTTTGCTTATTTGCGCTTCCAGATGACATCCGACCACATCAGCTCTTTCTTGAACTGATCGATCTTGGTGTTCTCGTCGATGACGACGACCTCAATGCCCCACATGTTGCCGAGGTCGACCATCTGCTGCACGGAGATCTTGGAGGAGACGACCGTGTGGTGTGCGCCGCCTGCATAGATCCATGCCGCAACGCCATCCTTGAAGTTGGGCTGATACTTCCACATCAGTCCGCCGACGGGCAGGTTGGGCATCTTGTGCGGATATTTGACAAGCTCGATCTTCTGCACGATGAGGCGCAGTCTGTCGCCCATGTCGATCATGGAGACCGCAACTGCTTCGGGCGCTTCGATCCCTTCGAAGACGAGGCGCGCGGGATCGGACTTGCCGCCGATGCCGAGCGGGTGCACCTGGATCTGAGGCTTGGTCGCAGCAAACTGCGGGGAGACCTCGAGCATGTGCGCGCCGAGGCAGAGGCCGTCCACAAGGTCATAGGTATAGTCCTCCATGAGGCCCGTACCCGTCTGTCCCGCCATGTACTGCATAACTGCGCCGAGCGCCGCGATCTTCCAGTCGCCCTCTGCGCCGAAGCCGTAGCCCTTGCCCTGCAGATCCTGGATCGCAAGGCCGGGAAGCTGATTGAGTCCGTGCAGCGCGCCGAAATGATCGACGATGCCGATAT
Organism: uncultured Clostridia bacterium; assembly: GCA_944340685.1. Taxonomy (GTDB): domain Bacteria; phylum Bacillota; class Clostridia; order Christensenellales; family Borkfalkiaceae; genus Gallimonas. Next base: position 19,884 of record CALVLR010000086.1, read on the forward strand.
AGCCGCCCTTCTCTTTGCAGAACTTCTCGATGGCGATCTCATACTTTGCCTGCTCGCGGACGACGTCGATGCGCTTGGTGCCCATCGTGTACTTTTTGTCGTACTCCGCCATGAGCGCGTCAACTTCCTTATCGGTGACCTTTTCGATATACTCGACGAGATCGCCGATGGGATAGTAATCGACCTGCCAGCCGAGATCGATGTGCGCTTCGATCTTGTCGCCTTCGGTGACGGCGACGTTGCGCATGTTGTCGGAGAAGCGGCAGACCTTGACCGTCTTGGAGAACGCGTAGCCCGCTGCGACCTTGCACCATGCGGCAAGCTCTTCGAGCGCCTTCTCGTCTTTATAATAGCCGACGACAACCTTGTTGTCCATTCTCAGCCGCGTGACGATGTAACCGAACTCTCTGTCGCCGTGCGCAGCCTGGTTCTCGTTCATGAAGTCCATATCGATGGTATCATAGGGCAGCTTCTCGTTGTACTGCGTTGCAAAGTGGCACATGGGCTTTTGCAGCATTTTCAGCCCCTTGATCCACATTTTCGCAGGCGAGAAGGTGTGGCACCACGTGATGATACCGATGCAGTTATCGTCCGCATTCACCTGCTTGACCGCCGCGATGACCTCGTCGGAGCTCTTGCACGTCGTCAGATATTTGACGGTGACCGGCATTCTTTCGTTGACGTAGTTTGCCATTTCCTCAGAGTGCTTCGCAACGTGTTCGAGCACGTCGTCGCCGTACAGCGTCTGGGAACCGGTGAGCCAATAAACAACTTTTTCTTTCATAATGTTACCTCATTCCTTTTCCAAAGATAAATTTTATTTTTTCTCCGGAACCGCCGGAGTACGGAACACAAGGATCGCCCCGCAGTTGGGCGTAGAGAGCACGGACACGAGCGTATCTCCTCTGCTCTCGCGTTCGTTCGCGAGCTGCGCGATACGCGCCGCCCGCTTTTTGGGATCGGGCGTGTAGCCGATGATTTCCGTCTCGATCATGTTATTTTTTCTTGGCCTGCCCGTAGTAAGCGTTTTTGCCGTGCTTGCGCATGTAGTGCTTGTCCATCATGAACTGATCGGCGCGGGTCACGTCGGGATTGATATGCTCGGTGAGGAACGCCATCTTGGCGACTTCTTCAATGACGGTAGCATTGTACACGGAGTTGCCGCCGTCTTTGCCGAAGGCAAACACGCCGTGGCTCTTAATGAGCACGCCGGGAACTTCCAGAGGCTTGATGTTATCGCCCTTGAACTTCTCGATGATGGCAAGCCCCGTATTCTTCTCGTACTCGCCCTCGATCTCCTCTTTCGTCAGCGAACGCGCGCAGGGAATATCGCCGTAGAAATAGTCGGCGTGCGTCGTCCCGTAGAAGGGAATGGAACGCCCTGCCTGCGCCCAAGCCGTTGCAAACGTGGAGTGCGTATGCGTGACGCCGCCAACGTCAGGGAACGCTTTATAAAATTCGATGTGCGTAGGCGTATCGGACGAAGGGCGCAGGTCGCCTTCGACGACCTTGCCGTTGAGATCGACTACGACCATATCTTCCGCCTTCATCTCGTCGTATTCCACACCCGAAGGTTTGATGACGATGAGTCCGCTCTCCCTGTCGATCTCGGAGACGTTGCCCCATGTAAACAGGACAAGTTTGTTTTTCACGAGATCGAGATTGGCCTTTAAGACCTTCTCCTTCAATGCTTCCAACATAATTTATATTCCTCCGAACGAAATTGTTTTAATATTTAAGGGATCTGGTCGCCTCGCGGACGATGGGCAGCCCCTCCACATAACGCTTGCCGAACTCCTCAAACCCTGCGACATATTCGGGATCGGGCGAAAGGGTGACGCCCTCCTGTCCTGCAAATACGCGCTCGTCGAGATATTCATCAAGCGGCTCGTTCTCTTTTTTGGTGATCCGGTAATTTGCAAGGATCGCCATGCCCCATGCGCCGCCCTCGCCCGCCGTCTTCATGACGGTGACGGGCGCGTTGATCGCCGCGGCAAGGTAGCTCTGGCCGACGCGCTCTGTTTTGAAAAGCCCGCCGTGTCCCGTAATGCGGTCAAGCCCTACGCCCTCTTCTTTGAGCATGATGTCGCACCCGACTTTGAGCGCGCCGAACGCGGAATACAGGTGCGTGCGCATGAAGTTTGCAAGGTTGAACTTGCCCTCCGCCGTGCGGACAAAGAGCGGACGCCCCTTCTCCACTTTGGTGACGTGCTCATTGGAAACGTAGTTATAGGCGAGCAGTCCGCCGCAGTCTTTGTCGCCCTTCTCCGATTCGAAATAGAGCATATCGTAGAGCTTCCATTTGGGGATCTCCACCCCTGCGAGCGCGGCAAATTCACCGAACAGATTCACCCAGCCGTTGATATCGGACGTGCAGTTGTTGCAGTGCACCATACCGACAAGATCGCCCACGGGCGTCGTGACAAGGTCGATCTCGTCATACGGCTTGGAGAGCTCCTTTTCAAGAACGATCATGGCAAAGACGGACGTGCCTGCCGAGACGTTGCCCGTGCGCGGGCGGATGGCGTTCGTGGCGACCATACCCGTACCGGCGTCGCCCTCGGGCGGGCAGAGCGGAATACCGGGTTTGAGCGTTCCCGTAGGATCGAGGAATTTTGCGCCTTCCTCGGTGAGCGAACCCGCATCGTCGCCCGCAAGCAGGATCTCGGGAAGGATCTCTTCCAGCTTGAACGGCACCTTCCCCTTGACGAGATCGTTGAACTTTTTGAGCATGACCTTATCGTACTGTTTGGTTTTGGGATCGACGGGGAACATACCCGAAGCTTCGCCGATGCCGAGCACCTTTCTGCCCGTCAGCTTCCATTGAACGTAGCCTTCGAGCGTCGTCTGGAAGACGATGTCTTTGACGTGTTCTTCGCCGTTTAAGATCGCCTGTTAGAGGTGGGCGTCCGACCAGCGCGCGGGAATATGGTAGTTAAAGAGCTTGGCGAGTTTTTCGCCCGCTTCCGCAGCCGTGTTGTTGCGCCATGTGCGGAAGGGCACGAGGATCTTGTCGTTCTTGTCGAACACCATATA
>CALVLR010000087.1 GCA_944340685.1 uncultured Clostridia bacterium
GGGCGGCGGATATGTCTTTCTCGGAATTTTTCAGGCGGAGCGGGTCGAAAAATATCAGAGTCTGAAAGAGTGCACTTGGAAGAAAATATATCGGGCAGTGTCGTCCAGATACCCGCAGGAGAGCGGAACATGAAGGTCATCTTTCTCGATCTTGACGGCGTGCTCGTCTTAAAAAAGGATGAGGAAGCGGAAACATTCGATCATGATTGCTGTATGCGCCTGCGGGAGATTCTTACGCAAACACAGTGCAAACTCGTCCTGTCGAGCACATGGAGATTATTTCCACCCGACGTTCACAGAATGTTTTGTATGCTGAAGCCCTATCAGATAACGTTGCAGGACTTCCTCGGAAAGACGCCTCTGCGCGATCGACGGGAAGAGGAGATCGAGGCGTTTCTCAAAAAGCACCCCGAAATTGAACAATACATTGTTTTGGATGATTCGAAAGCGGCGTTTGGGGAGAAATTCTCCGACCACCTTGTGCTGACGTATGCGACCACGGGCATTACACAACAGATCATGCAAATGTGTGTTGAAAAGCTCAATCGGATAAAATAAACCCGCGGGGCGGCTGAAAAAGCAGCCGCCCCGCGGGCGATTTTTGGTACAATGTCGGGGTGTTTTACAACAAAGGCAGCGCGCCGCGGGATCTCCGCGGCGCGCCCAGTCATGATTTTATAGGTTTTGGATTTGCTTAAAACTTTTTGAAGACCGCGCCGTCGGAAGCGGAGGTCACTAAGGCGCGGTAGCGCTTCAGGTATCCCTCCACGGGCTTTTCGAGGGGCACGAAGTCTTTGAGCCGCGCCTCGATCTCTTGTTCGGGTACGCGCAGGTTGATCTCGCCCTTTTCAATGTCGATATCGATGATATCGCCCTCGTGAACCACGCCGATCACGCCGCCCGCCGCCGCCTCGGGGCAGACGTGCCCGATCGCCGCGCCGCGCGTTGCGCCCGAGAATCTGCCGTCCGTGATGAGCGCCACGGTATCGCCCAAGCCCGCGCCCACGATGGACGAGGTGGGGGAGAGCATCTCTCGCATGCCGGGGCCGCCCTTCGGCCCCTCATAGCGGATGACAACGACGTCGCCTTTTTTGATCTGATTGGTGGAGATCGCTTCCATTGCCGCTTCTTCCGAATCAAACACGCGCGCGGGGCCGGAGTGACGGTACATTTTGGGATCGACCGCGCTCTTTTTGACGACCGCGCCGTCCTTTGCAAGATTCCCCTTCAGAATGGCGAGCCCGCCGTAGGGGGAATAGGGGTTCTCTATGGGACGGATGATGTCGTTGTCCGTCACGCGGGCGTTTTTCGTGAGTTCGTCCTGCGACACGCCTGCCACGGAAAGCGCCGTGCCGTCGAAGAGATGTGCGTCGATGAGGCGGCGGATGACGGCGGAGATGCCGCCTGCGTCCTCCAATTCCTCGATATAGTGATCGCCCGCGGGTGCGAGGCGGCACAGGTTGGGCGTCTGCATGCTGATCTCGTTCATGGTATCCACCGAGATCTGCTCCTTCGTGAAGCCAAGCTCGCTCGCGAGCGCCAGAAGGTGCAGCACGGAGTTGGAGGAGGCGCCGATCGCCATGTCCACGCGCTCCGCATTTTTGAGTGCCGTGGGGGTGAGGATGTCGCGCGGGCGGATGTTCTTTTCGAGCAGCTGCATGACCGCCTCGCCCGTCCGCTTTGCAAGCGCGAGCCGCGCCGAATAGACGGCGGGGATCGTCCCGTTGCCGGGCAGCGCCATGCCGAGCGCTTCTAAAAGGCAGTTCATGGAGTTTGCCGTGAACATGCCCGAGCACGACCCGCACGAGGGGCAGGCCGAGCACTCGTAGCGCGCGAGTTCCGCCTCGTCGATCCTGCCCGAGGTGTACGCGCCCACCGCCTCGAACATCGAGGAGAGCGAGAGCTTTTTGCCGTCCTTGTGTCCTGCGAGCATGGGGCCGCCCGAGACGAACGCGGCGGGTAGATTGATGCGCACCGCACCCATCAGCATGCCGGGGATGATCTTATCGCAGTTGCCCACGAACACACACGCGTCGAAGGCGTGCGCCGTTGCCAAAATTTCGGCGCTGTCTGCAATGATCTCGCGGGAGGGGAGGGAGTAGCGCATGCCCTTGTGCCCCATGGCAATGCCGTCGCATACGCCGATGGAGGGGACGATGACGGGCTTCCCGCCCGCCGCGAGCACGCCTTCGGAGACCGCCCGCGCGATCTCGCCAAGGTGCATATGCCCCGGGATAATGTCGCTCTGCGCGCAGATGACGCCCACGATGGGCTTTTGCATCTCGCTGTCCGTCCAGCCCAGCGCCCTTAGAAGCGAGCGCTGCGCCGCCATATTGCTGCCATTGGAAAACGTGTTTTTCATAGTCGTACCTTTGCGATATATTTCTTTCTTGCCTCCCTCTTGGAGGGAGGTGTCACGGCACCGCCGTGACGGTGGGGGTTGGGAATGCGCCCTTTGAGCTGCGCCGTTTGCCGAACTCCCTCAGTCTCGCTATCGCTCGACAGCTCCCTCAACGAGGGAGCCAAGGGATAGAGGGTGACATTGCTGTTAAATCACGGGAAAAGGCGTCACATCGTCAGCGCAAACTCCGCTTTAAGCTGTTTCGGCAAAGCCCAAACAGCTTGGGCGCTGCGTTGCGCTTCCTCTTTCTAAAATTTTACTACGCAAAATTTTAGAAAG
>CALVLR010000088.1 GCA_944340685.1 uncultured Clostridia bacterium
CTCGGGCACGAAATTGCTGCTGAAATCGCAATTTCTTAGTTCGGAGCGCGCGCACGGCACACTGTGCCGATGCGCATAAAGCGCTCCTCACCTCGTCTGAGACGCCCATCTTGCCGCTTTTGATTGCATTGCACCTTTGGCGAGTACATCAGCTTCTTCTCAAAATTCTTCATGGAAGAATTTTGAGAAAGAGGAGAGGCAGGCGTGCAAAGCGTAATGTTCGGCGAAAGCCAAACATTCGCAATATGCGCCTTGCCGTGACGTGATGACGCAGCAATATCGAGGTATTGTAAGGAAGATGAGCAAAAAGATGCTGAAAAGATGCCGCCAAAGGCGTGGTTCGTATTTTTCCCTTACACTATTATTCTACTCCGTCCGCCGCCCCTTTTCCAGCGACAGGACGTTGAATTTTATCACCTGTCCGTTGATTTTTCCTCAACCTTCGGTTGAATTTGGAAAATGCGCCCTGCGGAAATCCCGCGGGGCGCAAAATTGTTCACCGTAATTCTGCCTGATAGGTCTTGCCGAGCGCGGAGACGATCTTTTTGAAGAAGGCGTCGGCATTCTCGGGCGTGACGGGTTTTTCACCCTCCGGAACAAAGGTGATGTGGAACGCCATGCTCTTTTTGTCGGGCCCGAGGCGGGGTCCGCGGTACACATCGAAGAGCTCTGCCTTTTTCGCAGCCTTGCAGCTTTTGAGGATGCACGCCGTCATTTGTGCGCAGGTCACTTCCTCACCGACGACGACGGCGAGGTCGCGCACGACGGCGGGGAATTTGGGAATAGCCCGATAGGTAATATCCCTTGCAAACTTGCGCGAAAGGGCGGCGTAGTCGAGCTCGGCGAGATAAACCTTCTTTTCGAGCGCAAGCTCTTCGGCGATCGCGGGGTGCAGTTCGCCCAGCCAGCCGACTTCCTTTTCGCCCAGTCTGACCACGGCGGTGATCCCGGGATGCAGGAAAGGTCTCTCGCCCCGCTCAAACGTGAGATCAAGCGAAAACGCCTCGGCAAGCGCCTCCACGGCGCCCTTGACGTCGAAAAAGCCGCTCTCCCCCCACAGCGCAAGCACAAGATGCTTTCTCTCCTCGGGCAGCGCCTTGAAGGGCAGCTCCTCCGGAAGATACACATTCGCAAGCTCGAAGAGCCTGCCTGCGTCGTTCCCGCGGCGCACGTTGCGCACCACGTTTCCGATCATGCTCGGTGCGAGAATGGTGCGCATGACGGAGAGGTCCTCGCCGATGGGATTGAGGATCTTCACAGCCCTGCGCTCGGGCGCGTCCTCGGGAAGGCGCAGAAGGTCGAAATCTTTGGGCGAATAGAAGGAATAGTTGCACGCCTCCATAAAGCCCTCGCCCGCGAGGACGTTCTTGCACTTTGCCTCCTGCTTCTGCGCCTCGGTGAGCCCGCCGCGCGTGACCGTGGCGCGGGCAAGGAAGGTGGGCACGATGTGCTCGTATCCGTAGGAGCGGATGATCTCCTCGGCGAGATCGGGATAGTCCTCCATATCGTCGCGCCACAGGGGTACCGTCACAGACATGCCCCCCTCGTTTTGCGTCACGCCGAAGCCGAGGCGCTCCAAAATGGCGCGCATCTCCTCGTGCGGGACCTCGATGCCGAGAAGCTCGTCGATCTGTCTGTATGCCGCCGCGACCGTCTTGGGCGTGAGGTCCTCGGCGTTGGCGTCGGCGCGGTATGTTGTCGGAACGCCGCAGCCCAGCTCCTCCGTGAGGTGGAGCGCCCTGTCCATGGCGAACGCGCAGGTGTAGGCGTCGACGCCCTTTTCAAACCGCGCGGAGGAATCGGAGCGCTGCCCGAGGGCGCGCGAGGTTTTTCTCACGCTGTCGCGCGCGAACTTTGCCGCCTCGAAGAACACCGCCTTCGTCGTGGGCTTGATCTCGCTGTTCAGCCCGCCCATGATTCCCGCGAGCGCAACGCCCTTTTCGCCGTCGCAGATGAGCAGGTTATCGGGCGTGAGGGTGAATTCCTTTTCGTCAAGCGTGACGATCTTCTCCCCCTCTGTTGCGCGGCGGACAACGATCCTGCCGCCGGAAAGGAAATCGCGGTCAAATGCGTGCATGGGCTGCCCAAGCTCCAGGAGCACAAAGTTTGTGATGTCTACAACGTCGGAGACCGACCGCAGCCCGCACAGAGCGAGGCGGCGGCGCAGCCAGCGGGGCGACGTGCCGATCTTCACGTCCGCCACATAGTGCCCCACATAGCGGGGGCAGAGCGACGGCTCCTCTACGGTGACGGGGATCCTGACGTCCGTCTCCGCCGCCGTGTAGTCGGTCGCGGGGTATTTCAGCGGCTTTTTGAGAATGGCTGCAACCTCGCGTGCGATGCCGAATACACTCTGGCAGTCGGGGCGGTTGGCGGTGACGGCGATGTCGAACAGCCAGTCGTCCAGCCCTACAACGGGGCGGATATCCACGCCGACGGGCGTATCGTTATCGAGAATGAGAATGCCGTACACCTCGGCGCCCTCGTAGTAATCGTTGTTGATGCCAAGCTCTTCGCCCGAGCAGAACATCCCTTCGGAGACGACGCCGCGGAGCTTGCCCGTCTTGATCTTCTGAATGCCGCCCTCGTGCAGGACGGTCGCGCCGTCGAGCGCACAGGGCACGATGGCGCCTTCAAAGACGTTGGTCGCCGCCGTACAGATCTGCTTCGTCCCGTGCGCGCCGCAGTCCACCGTGCAGACGGTGAGCCTGTCCGCGTCCGGATGCTTCTCCGTTTTGGTGATGCGCCCCGTGACGACGCTATTTACATCCTTCCCGAGATAGGTAAGGCTCTCTACCTCGAACCCGCAGGAAAAGAGTTTCTTCTGAAGCTCCTCGGCGGAGACGTCGATATCCACATAATCTTTTAACCAGCTGAAAGGTACTACCATAATAAACTCCTTTTTGTTGTTCACGAATTTTCTCGCGCAAAGGCGCGACAAAATTCCGTGATTTGAGAGAAAACACCGCCGCGACGCGCTGCGCTTAACTGCGGCTCGTTTTCTCTCTTGACGCGATTTTAAGGGCTTTCATTTTTACTCGCGCCGCATTCACTCTTGAAAATATACCGCAGCACTCACGAAAATATTTTCGTAGAAAAGATTTTCGGGAATAAGGAGCGGCAGGTGTAAAAGGTGCGGCATTCGGCGTAGTCGAATGCCTACAAAATGCACCTTGCCGCGACGTGCGCAGGTATGCGCAAATGTGGGGCGCTGGCGCAAAATGCGATTTTGCTTGCGCGAGTGATTTAATAGCTCTAAATTCGTTGCAAAAGGCTTCACTTGTTATGCCTTTTGCGCCCTTATTTGCTGCTCACGCAGCTTTTGCGGAAAGGTGAAGCCGATGCGCGCTCAAATGTTGCCAAAGGCGCATCGGCGAGGAAAACCGCGCACAAAGCGTAGCGACTGCGGGGTTTTCCTAAATCTCACGGAATTTCTTTTTGTCAGTTCAAAAAGAAATTCGTGAACTACTTGAACTGTTCCAAAAAGCGCACGTCGTTTTCCGTGAGAAGTTTGATGTTGTTGATGCCGTATTTGAGCATTGCAATGCGCTCGATGCCCATGCCGAAAGCAAAGCCCGAATATTCGTCGGGGTCGATGCCGCAGTTCTCGAGCACGCGGCGGTTGACCATCCCCGCGCCCAGAACCTCGATCCAGCCCGTACCCTTGCACAGCGAACAGCCCTTTCCGCCGCAGGCATGGCAGGAGACATCCACCTCCACCGAAGGTTCCGTAAACGGGAAATAAGAGGGGCGAAGGCGCGTCTTGCTCGTCTCGGAGAACATGACGCGCGCAAATTCATCGAGCATGCCCTGCAGATCGCACAGCGTGACGTGCCTGTCGACGACAAGCCCCTCCATCTGATGGAACATCGGCGAGTGCGTCGCATCGTCGTCCGAGCGGAACACGCGCCCGGGAGAGAGCATCTTGATGGGCGGCTTCTTCTTTTCCATGAGGCGGATCTGCCCCGCACTCGTCTGCGTGCGGAGGAGAAATTCGTCCGTCACATAGAAGGTATCCTGCATATCGCGCGCGGGGTGATCGGCGGGCGTGTTGAGCGCCGTGAAGTTGTAGTATTCGTTCTCGATCTCCGGTCCCTCGAAGATCTCAAACCCCATGCCGGAAAAAATATCGATGAGTTGATTTCTGACGCGCGTAACGGGATGCAGCGCGCCGCGCGTTGTCCGCCGCCCGGGAAGCGTGACGTCCACCTTTTCCGTCGCGAGGCGGGCGCCAAGCTCGTTTTGGCGCAGTTTCGCGTCCAGTTCGGCAGCGCGCTCCTCGATGATACGCCTTAAATCGTTGATCTGCTGCCCGAATGCGGGACGCTCTTCGGGCGGAAGCTCTTTCAGCTTCTTGTAGAGCTCGGCGATGCGTCCCATCCGCCCGAGAAAGCGCATCTTGGCTTCGTACAGCGCGCGGCTGTCCAACGCCGCCGCGATCGCCTCGACTGCCTCCTGCAGGATCTCTTCCAAATGCTTATCCATTTTCTGCTCCTTAAAAAAATAAACCCTATGCGTGTTGCATAGGGCGAAATTTCGCGGTACCACCTATTTTCGCGCGCATGTTTGCGCGCCTCATTGCCCCTTAACGCAGGATATACGGCTCCGCTTGAAGTTCTGTTCGGCGAAGCGGCTGGCGGGGGAATACCGTGCACGATCTTCCGAGGGGCTTTCAGCCTGCGGCGCCCTCTCTCTTTGGGATGACCTTGCGGCACGTCTCTTCCGCGTATTTGCCTGT
>CALVLR010000089.1 GCA_944340685.1 uncultured Clostridia bacterium
TTTTTTCTGAAAGGAGAGAATCGCAAAATGCTGGAAATCAAGGACCTTGTAAAAGTTTACAAGGCGAAGGGCGGCGCGGAAGTACGGGCGCTCGACGGCGTATCCGTACGCTTCGAAGAAAAAGGCATGGTCTTTTTGCTCGGAAAATCGCGCAGCGGCAAGTCCACCCTTCTCAACCTCTGCGGCGGGTTGGATACACCCGACGAAGGCGAGATCATCATCAAAGGCAGAAGCAGCAAGGATTTTTCCCAGTCTGACTTCGACAGCTACCGCAACACATTCGTCGGATTTGTATTCCAGGAATACAATATCCTCGATGAGTTTTCGGTGGAAGACAACATCGCGCTCGCCCTCGAATTGCAGGGCAAGAACAAGAACAAAGAGGCTGTGAACGCCATTCTCGAACAGGTTGACCTGACGGGTTTTGCAAAGCGCAAGCCGAACACCCTTTCGGGCGGTCAGAAACAGCGCGTCGCCATCGCCCGCGCGCTCGTGAAAAATCCCGAGATCATCATGGCGGACGAACCGACGGGCGCGCTCGATTCGACGACGGGCAAGCAGGTGTTCGATACCCTGAAAAAGCTCTCCGAAGAGAAGCTCGTCATTGTCGTTTCGCACGATCGGGAATTTGCCGAGATCTACGGCGACCGGATCATCGAACTCAAAGACGGAAAGATCATCTCCGACGTGACAAAGACGAAGATCGAGGCGCGGAAGGCAAGCGATAACCTGAGTTTCGTCGGCGACGATACCATCTCCATACGCAGCGGAAGCAAACTTACCGCGCACGACATCGACAGGATCAACGCCTTCCTCGCAGCTTCTGCGGAAGATGTGATCATCACCAACGGGAAAAAGGAGATCTCCGATTTCAGAAAGGCTGCGCGCATTGACAAAGAAGGCGCGCGCGAATCTTTCCGCGATACCGACGAAAACGCGATCGCCGACCGCAAATATACGCCGCAGGACAGCCGCTTTATCCGCTCCAAACTGCCCGCCCGCCATGCGATCCGCATCGGTGCAAGCAGTATGAAGGTAAAGCCCTTCCGGCTCCTGTTTACCATTCTCCTTTCCTTCGTTGCATTTACGATGTTCGGGCTGTTCTCTACCCTCACCTTCTACGACAAGACGGCAACGGCTTTGGAGACCTATCTCGATTCCGGTTATCAGACGCTGCTTCTCTCTCAGAATTACAACTACGAACATGTCTCTTATATGGGAGATGAGGAGACGGGCCGCTATACAACCTCCTCCTCCACGCAGTTCACGCCCGACGACCTCGCCGCTTACCGCAGCCAATACGGAGACGCGGCGCTCGGCATCTTCAACTATTCCTCCAATAATTACGGGAGCACTTTCTCGGTCGCCAACGTTACCTCGGGATCCGACTTTAATACCAACTATTACAATTACGAACTCAAAGGATTTGCCCAGGTCGACGCCACCTCCTCGTGGTATGAAAAGCTCCTTACGGATACCGACCTCTCTTCCCTCGGAGAGAACGACATCGTCATCTCCTCCTATACCTTCGACAGCTTGCAGGAGGCGACGCTGTATTCGGACGCCGACCGCGAGACGACCGTACAACTCAATTCCTACGAGGATATTGTCGGGGAAGTGCTGTACCTTGAGAACTACTACGGTACGGACACGGTCGCGCTGACCGTGCGCGGCGTATTTGAAAGCGACCTGCCCGCACAGTACGATGAACTGATCACCCAGCAGGGCGTTCAGGAAAACACAGCCGAGCTTACCGACTCCCTGCAGGCCGAGCTCGAATACGGCATCTATCAGTATGCGCTCGTCTCGCCTGATTTCTATGAGGCGCATGTCAGCGAGTTTTCGAGTGAGGATTCGGAGTATGTCGACTACGGCTTTACCTACCTCGACCGCAGTCTCCGTGTCTCCAATGCAAACGATTCGACGGAAGGATCTTATATTTATCAGGCAGCTCCCTACCCTCCCGCATACGGGGAGACGCCCGATCATGTTGCATTTTTCAGCGGGCAGAGCGTTTCGGCGCTCTCCGAAGGGCAGATCATCCTTCCTTTCAGCGTGATGCAAAATCAGATCTACGATATGATCAGCACGACGGTGACGAGACAGGAAGAGGAAGCCGCCGCCCTTGAAGAGCAGGGGTATGAAAAGCTCAACGAGCACGACTCGCTCCGTATGCAGTCCAATGATCTTGTGCCCCTGATCGAACAGGCGCAGATCGAAGGCAACACGGAACTGGTGGAATCGCTCACGGCGCAGCGGGAAGAATTAGAGCGGCAGGCCGAAGCGGCATACGATGAATATGAGTCGCTGGTTGCGCAGGCAGAAACAATGCGCACCGCCGCCCGAGATTGGCGCGATGAGATGAACACCTATATCATGATGCTCAGCAACGGCAGCTACGACGCCTATATCGAGACTGAGGACGGCGGGTATTACACCACCCTTACGGCGACGGAGGCGCAGCTGAGCGAAGCTGCCGACGCCGTTTTACAGCTGATCGAAGACTTTACGGACGACGCCGAATATGCGTACGACCCGCAGTACACGTTCGTCTTTGAAGATATGTCGCAGGAATACGGCACCTTCCGCGCAGTCGGATTCTATTACGGCGTTATGAACCGGCAGAACAACGGCGTATATTTTTCGCAGAGCGACTATGACGCGCTGTTGGACATTGCAAACGAAAGCGACAGCTATCACTATGAGGAGATCACGAAATACGAACGTCCCGACGACGCGATCTATCTCTACATTGCGATCTCCTTCCCCGATTCGGAGGCTGCGCTCAGAACGCTTCTGGAAAGCGAAAACATCGTGAGCGAGACAGACGATACCTTCTTCACCATCAACTCGCTCATCTCCACGCAGCTTTCCATGGTAAACAGCACGATCGACATGCTCTGGCAGGTTTTCCTGTGGGTGGGCGTCGTGATGGCGGTATTTGCCATGCTGCTGCTGTTCAACTTTATCTCCGTTTCCATTTCCTACAAGAAAAAGGAAATCGGCATTCTGCGGGCAGTGGGCGCGCGGAGCACGGATGTATTCAAGATCTTCTATTCCGAATCCATCATCATCACGGCGATCTGCTTTGTGCTCGCCATGATCGCAAGCTTCGTCGTCTGCAATGTGCTCAACACGTCTCTTGCAGGCACGATCGGAGCAAGCATCTTTGTATTCGGTCCGCTCTCGTGGCTGGTGATGCTCGGCATCGCCGTCGTGACTTCCTTTATCGCGACCTTCCTTCCCGTATACTCCATTGCAAAGCGCAAGCCCGTGGAGAGCATCCGCGCCCTGTAATACGAAAACAACTTCGGAAAAGAGCGGCAAATGCCGCTCTTTTTCACATTCATTTTTCCGCATAAAAGTTGATTTTTATAACAAAAAATTGTATAATGTCGATGAAGCTGATTTGTAAGGGGTTTTCAATGCTGGAATTACGCGATCTCGTGAAGGTTTACAAGGCGAAGGGCGGCGCGGAAGTGCGTGCGCTCGACGGCGTATCCATCCGCTTCGAAGAAAAAGGCATGGTCTTTTTGCTCGGAAAATCGGGCAGCGGCAAATCCACTCTCCTCAATCTCTGCGGCGGACTGGACGCTCCGGACGCAGGCGAGATCATCATCAAGGGCAGGAGCAGCAAAGACTTTACCCAGTCCGACTTCGACAGCTACCGCAATACCTTCCTTGGGTTTGTGTTTCAGGACTACAACATTCTTGAAGAGTTTACGGTCGAAGAAAATATTGCGCTCGCCCTCGAATTGCAGGGCAAGAACAAAAATAAGGAACAGGTGGAAGCCATTCTCGAACAGGTGGATCTTGCGGGGCTTGCCAAACGCAAACCCAACACCCTTTCGGGCGGGCAGCGGCAGCGCATCGCCATTGCCCGCGCGCTCGTGAAAGATCCGGAGATCATCATGGCGGACGAGCCGACGGGCGCGCTCGACTCCACAACGGGAAAACAGGTCTTCGATACCCTGAAAAAACTCTCCCGCGAAAAGCTTGTCATTGTCGTCTCGCACGACAGAGAATTTGCAGAGACGTACGCCGACCGCATCATTGAACTCAAAGACGGCAAAATCATTTCCGACATGACCAAATCCAAAGTCGATACGGAGGACGCGGGCAAAAACGTGCGGTTTGTCGGGAACGACACGATCTCCATTAAAAGCGGCACGCAGCTCACTGCGGACGATCTGACGCGCATCAATGCGTTCCTCTCCTCCGTCTCGGAAGATGTGATCATCACGAGCGGCAAGCAGGAGATCGAAGATTTCCGCAAAGCGACGCACATTGACGCCGAAGGCGCGCGCGAGACCTTTGAAAAGACAGATGAAAACGCGATTGCGGCGAAAGCGTATACCCCCGAAGACAGCAGGTTTATCCGTTCCAAACTGCCTCTCCGCCATGCCGTCCGCATCGGCGCAAGCAGCATGAAGATAAAACCCTTCCGCCTGGCATTCACCATTCTCCTCTCCTTCATTGCCTTTACGATGTTCGGGCTTTTTTCGACGCTTACGTTCTTCAGCAAGGCGGCGACCTCTCTTCAGACCTACCGCGCGCAGGATTACGAGATGCTGACCCTGCAAAATAATTACCGCTATGACGCAGTATCCCTCGTCAACGGTGAAGAGCGCGACCGCACCGAAGGATCGTCGATCACTGGTTTCACGCAGGCGGATTACGAGGAATTTGTCTCCCGCTACGGCAACGGTACGCTCGGCGTGTGGAGCACAAACTCCTGTTCCGTCTCCAATACGGGAAGGGTCGACTATCGGGAGTGTTATTACGACATCGGTATTTCCGGCTTTGCCGCGTTCGACGAGACCGCAACGTTCTGGACAGACCGCCTGCTCACCGATACGGACGTCTCTGCGCTCGGACCGGACGAAGTCATCATCTCCTCCTATCTGTTCGACAGCATCGCATTCTTTTCCCTGTACGAAACCTCCGAACGGGAGGAAAGCATTCCGCTCGAAAGTTACCGCGATATTCTCGGAAAGACGATCTATATCAGCGTGGGCGGCACCAGTACGCAGATCCCGCTCACCGTGCGCGGCGTATACCGCTGCGGACCCAATGAAAAATTCGATTCTCTCCGCGGATATTACATCTACAGCGAGGAGACGACCGACCTGATCGAGCAGTTCAAAAACGACCTCAATTACGCAATGTACTCGGTCGCGCTTGTCTCGGAAGATTTCTACGAACAGAATGCGTCGTCGCTGAAAACCACGGTCTCTACACCCGACTATGGGTTCCGCCTCCTCGGACGCAGCATGAATATGTACGGCAGGACCGACCGCGCCGGCGCATTCCTCGGATACGCCCATTCCATTGCCGCCCTTCCGCAGGAAAATGGCAGTACGCCCACACAGATCGCCCGCTTCGACGGCAAAGAGGCCGCCGCGCCGCTCTCCGCCGGCGAAACGGTCGTTCCCTTCTCCCTGCTCTCCACGCAGCTTCAGACGATGGGAGCAAACGAACAGCTTGTCCGAACAGAGCGGGACGGCGCGGAATCTGCCGATGCATGGTACGATCAGTTCCGCGAGGCATACGCCCTTCTGAACAGCGGTTCTTCCTACGATCCGAATGCGACCGACGAAGATTACGCCGCGGCGATCCGGATGATCTTCGATCTCATCGAAAGCGCGGAAGGCACCTCTTACGCCTTTGACGCGACCATCTACGGCTCATTCGAGAGCGTGCTTTCGGACGAAGCCTATGAGCTGACGGTCGTGGGCTTCTACTACGGAGATATGAATGCGGACAACGGCGGAGGCTACCTCTCTGCGGAGGACTATGCAGCCATCTACGCCGCTTCCTTTGAGGGCGAAAACGTCTTCAGAACAGATACGATCCGCATCAGCAAATACGATTCCCAAGGCGACGTCGTGTACCGATACATCATCGTTCCCGTTCCGGAATCCAACGGGCTGTTCCGGACACTCCTGCGCGGAGACGGGAGCGTCGATGAGACGGACGATACATTCTATTCCGTCCGCTCTGTCGTCGCCGTTCAGATCGACGCCGCACAGGAGATCATCGATACGCTGGAAATGGTGTTCCTGTGGATCGGCGTCGTCGTAGCGATCTTCGCAATGCTGCTGCTGTTCAATTTTATCTCCGTTTCCATTACGCACAAGAAAAAAGAAATCGGTATTCTGCGGGCAGTGGGCGCGCGGAGCACCGATGTATTCAAGATCTTCTATGCAGAATCTGCGATCATCACGATCATCTGTTATGCGCTTGCCGTGATCGCCAGCTATATCCTCTGCGGCGTGCTCAACAGCCAGCTTGCGTCTTTGGTCAGCATTTCCATCTTTGTGTTCGGACCGCTTTCGTGGCTGGTGATGCTGGCGATCGCCGTGGGTACTTCCTTTATCGCAACCTTCCTGCCCGTTTATTCCATTGCGAAGCGCAAGCCCGTGGAGAGTATCCGTTCGCTGTAATATTTTCATCTCCTCACTGCCGAACGCCGACGGCGATTGCCGTTCGGCGTTCATTTTTATTCTTTTAAAATTTAATTTTACATTGACATCACCGTTCTTTTATTATATAATAAATAAAACGAACAAATTTCAGCGATGAGGCAAACGTCATGTTGGAAATACGCGACCTTGTAAAAACCTACAAATCCAAGGGCGGTACGGAGATCCATGCGCTTGACGGCGTATCCATCCGCTTTGAAGAGACGGGCATGGTATTTCTCGTCGGAAAGTCGGGCAGCGGAAAATCCACCCTTCTCAACATGTGCGGCGGACTTGACACGCCCGATTCTGGCGAGGTCATCATCAAGGGGCGGTCGAGCAAAGACTTCACGCAGTCCGACTTCGACAGCTACCGCAACACCTTGGTAGGCTTTGTCTTTCAGGAGTACAACATTCTCGAGGAGTTTACCGTTGCCGAGAATATTTCGCTCGCGCTCGAGCTTCAGGGGCAGAGCAAAAACCGCGCGCAGGTAGAAGAGATCTTGCGCGAGGTCGATCTTGCAGGGTACGCCGACCGAAAACCCAACACGCTCTCGGGCGGGGAGCGCCAGCGCATTGCCATTGCCCGCGCACTCGTAAAGAAGCCCGAGATCATCATGGCGGACGAACCGACGGGCGCACTCGATTCCAAGACGGGCAAGCAGGTCTTCGAGACGCTGAAAAAACTCTCGAAAGAAAAACTTGTCATCGTCGTTTCGCACGATATGGAATTTGCCGAAACCTACGGCGACCGCATCATTGAGCTGAAAGACGGCAAAATCATTTCCGATCTTTCCAGAACGCAAACCGCACCCGAAGAGACGATCACCCTCGGCGACGATCATACCATTCTGGTCCGCCAGGGCGTCGCGCTGACGGCAGAAAATATAAAGCAGCTGAATGAACTGCTGCAACAGAACCCCGCCATGAAGATCGCGGCGGATGAACGGAAGCCGCAGTCCGTCTTCGCTGCGACAGACGAACGGCTGATCGAGGAAAAGACGTATTCCCCCGAAGAGAGCGCGTTCATCCGCTCCAGGCTTCCGCTCCGCCATGCGTTCCGCATGGGTGCAAGCAGTATGCGGATCAAGCCCGCCCGTCTGATCATTACCATCTTGCTCACGTTTGTCGCCTTTGCGATCTTCGGGCTGTTTTCCACCATGACCTTTTTCAACAGGAAAAACGTGGAAATGAAGTCCTATCTCGATCTCGGATACGATATGCTCGCGCTGAATAACAACTACCGCTATTCCTTTGACGTGATCGAGGACGGAGAGACGCAGTACACCGTTGACGCCTACCGCGGGTGCCGCTTTTCCGAAGAGGACGTCGTCTCCATGCGGGAGCAGTACAGCGACGCAATTTTAGCAGTCTATGCTTCGCTCTCTTATCTGCCTGCAAACGTCAACTCAACGGCCTATCCCTACGGCGCCACCGACCGATTTGATTCCTATTTCCGCCCCTCGTTCAATGTTGCGTCGTTTGACGCAGGCTCAGACTATTGGCAGGAGCAGCTTCTCACGGAGACCGACCTCTCCGCGCTCGGAGCGTACGATATTATCATTTCGTCGTACACCTTCGATTCGTGGAAGGCGCTCGGCTTGTTCGAGGACGATGCGCATACCCGCCCCGTGGCTCTGAACAACTATGCCGATGCCGTCGGAAAGACCCTCTCCATCCATTCCGTTCAGGGTTCAATCGTCATAGACATCACGTTCACGATACGCGGCGTTTACCGCTACGACCTGCCTGAGCGATACGACGCCGCACGGGAATGCGGCATCTCTGAAGCGGCTATACGCGACCCCTCCTTTCCGGTAGACGATCTGCGCAGGGAACTCATATCATTCGGATATTACAGTACGGCACTCGTCTCGCCCTCGTTCTACGAGACGATCTCCGCTCTTTTCGCCGCACCCGCGCAGAGCGCGGCTGTGCCGACAGACGTCTGGTACTCGCCGGAAACGACCAACTTCCGCAATACCGCGTCCCACAGGTTCAGCGCAATGCTCGTTCCGACGGACATCCCGCGAAACACGCTGCAATCGATCGTCAGAGGACAGGAGATCGTCAACGAAGCGGATGATACCTTCTATCTGACGGATTCGCTCGTCAATGATAACCTCAATGAAGCGGAATATTTTATTCTGACCTTGCGGCCCTTTTTCCTGATCGCAGGCATCGTGCTTGCGCTGTTCTCGATGCTGCTGCTGTTCAACATTATCTCCGTTTCCATTACACACAAGAAAAAAGAGATCGGCATTCTGCGGGCAGTGGGCGCGCGCAGTACGGACGTATTCAGGATCTTCTTCTCGGAGTCGGCGATCATCACGATCATCTGTTATATCCTCGCCGTGATCGCAAGCTATATCGTTTGCGCCGTGATCAATTCCATCCTCATCGCCAGTTTCAGTGTGAGCGCGCTCGTGTTCGGTCCCCTCTCGTGGCTGGTGATGCTGGCGATCGCCGTGGGTACTTCCTTTATCGCGACCTTCCTGCCCGTGTATTCCATTGCGAAGCGCAAGCCCGTGGAGAGTATCCGTTCGCTGTAACCGCTCTATCCCGTAAAAATGCGCGCGGCGGTCGCCGCGCGCAAATTCTTAAATTCTTCAAGCAAAAAGCGCGGAACTATTCCGCGCTTTTCCGTTTATTTTACGATTTTTCTCCAGCCGTAAGGATCGGGAAGCGTACCATACTGGATGCCCGTAATGGTATCGTAGAGCATCTTGGTGATCTCCCCCATTTTGCCGCCGTTGATGGTGTAGTCGACGTCTTTATAGCGGATAAGCCCGACGGGCGAGATGACCGCCGCCGTACCCGTACCGAACGCCTCGTCGAGCGTGCCGTTTTTCTGCGCCTCGATCACTTCGTCGATGGAAATACGGCGCTCAGTGACCTTATAGCCCTTGTCTTTGAGTACCTGAATGCTGCTCTTGCGGGTAATGCCGGGCAGGATCGACCCGACGAGTGCGGGCGTAACGACTTCGCCGCCGATGACAAAGAACATGTTCATGCTGCCCACTTCTTCGACGTACTTCTTTTCCGCCGCGTCCAGCCAGAGCACCTGGTCAAATCCCTTCTCTTCGGCGACCTCGCCCGCCTTCATGGAAGCGGCATAGTTGCCGAGGCACTTCGCCTCGCCCGTGCCGCCCAGCGTTGCGCGGGTGTAGTAATCTTCGACGATGAGCTTCGTCGGTTCCAGCCCGTGCGCATAGTAGCTTCCGACGGGCGAAAGGATGATGAAGAACAGATATTCGGTGGAGGCGTGCACGCCGAGCATGACGCGCGTAGCGACGATGGTCGGGCGGATATAGAGCGCGGTGCCGGGATCGGTAGGGATCCAGTCCTTCTCCATTTTCAGGAGCGTTTCAAGCCCCTCTTCCACAACGTCCTCCGGGAAGTTCGGGATGCACATGCGCGTTGCCGAGCGATTCATGCGCGCCCAGTTCTCTTCGGGACGGAACACCGCTATGGACCCGTCGGGCTGCAAAAATGCCTTCATCCCCTCGAAGATGCCCTGTGCATAGTGGAAAATGCTCGTGGCGAGGTCGAACGGTTTGGGTTCGTTGGGCTCAACTTTTGCATCATGCCAGCCCTTCTCGGCAGTATACTTCATCGTAAACATGTAGTCGGTGAAATAGTGCCCGAAGCCGAGAGAAGTCCCCTTTGCGGGTTTCTCTTTCAGCGTTTTTCTCTTGATGATCTCCATATCGTTCACCTCACGCAATCGCGGAACATCCGTTCCGCTGTATTATACATTATTATAGTACTTCGGTTCTCATTTTTCAAGCGGAAAGGGAGAAAAATACTTATTTTGTTGAAAAATTTGTACTTTCCCGTTGAGATGATCGCAAAGAAGCGCGGAAAAGACTTCCGCATCGGCCTCGCGCACCTGAACGGTGAATGCGGCGTCGGCAGAAAAATCGCGGCGCAGTACGGAGCATCTCCCATCCAGAAGGCGCATGAGCGCATTGACCTGCGGATACTCTACACGGATGAGAAGCTCGGCGCACACATCGTAGAGACACTTTTCTGCCGCCGCAAGCCCCTCCGCCGCCGAGGAAGAATAGGCGCGCGTCAGTCCGCCCGCGCCCAGCTTGATCCCGCCGAAATAGCGCACGACGGCGACCGTCGTCTCGAAGAGCTGCTGTGCCTTGATGACGTTTAAAATGGGCATGCCCGCCGTACCCTGCGGTTCGCCGTCATCGGAAAATCGCTGCATGTTGCCGATCCGGTCGGCGATAAAGGCGTAGCAGACGTGCGTTGCGAGCGGGTGCTCGGCACGAACAGCCGCGAGAAAGGCGCGCGCTTCCTCCTCCCCCGCCGTGTGGGAGACGTAGGTGAGAAAGCGCGATTTTTCAATGATCTTCTCGCTCGTATGCGTTCCTGCGACGCTCTTGTAGCCCATTTTGCCCTCACAAAACCGTGCGCCGCGGTCAGACGGTGACCTTGATGCGCACCTTCTTTCCCTTGAACAGCGTGAACGGGAATGCGGGAAGACTCGCGCCTGCGTCCGTCACCTTTTCGCCGTTGACAGATACGCCGCCCTGCTCGACGAGCCTGCGCGCCTCGCCGTTGGACTTGCAAAGCCCCGTGGCGATGAGCGCCTGCAATACCGTGGCGGTATCGGCGGGCACCTTCTTTTCGGGAATCTCGCCCTCGCCGCCGAACGCCGCGCGCGCCTGCTCCTGCGCCGCCTTCGCCTTTTCCTCGCCGTGGACGAGCTTGGTCAGCTCATAGGCGAGCACTTCCTTGGCGTGATTGATGCGCTCGTCCCTGTGTTCACAGAGCGAAGCGATCTCATCCAAGGGAAGGAAAGTGAGGAGTTTCAGGCACTTCTCCACGTCGGCGTCGTCGGTGTTGCGCCAATACTGGTAGAACTCGTAGGGGCTTGTCTTGTTCTCGTCGAGCCAGACGGCGCCCTTCTGCGTCTTACCCATCTTCTTGCCCTCGCTGGTGGTGAGGAGCGTGAACGTCATGGCAAACGCCGCCTTATGCTCCTTGCGGCGGATGAGATCGGCGCCCGCGAGAATGTTGCTCCACTGATCGTCGCCGCCCATCTGCAGCAGGCACCCGTATTTGCGGTTGAGAACGAGGAAGTCGTACGCCTGCATGAGCATGTAGTTGAATTCCAGGAAGGTGAGCCCCTTCTCCATGCGCGAGCGATAGCACTCCGCCGTGAGCATCTTATTGACGGAGAAGTACACGCCGACGTCGCGCAGAAAGTCGACATAGTTGAGATTTAAGAGCCAATCTGCGTTATTGACGACGATCGCGCCGTTCTCGCCCTCAAAGCGGATAAAGCGCGCCATCTGCTTTTTGAAGCACTCGACGTGATACTCCACCGTCTCGCGGGTCATCATGGAGCGCATATCCGTCCTGCCCGAGGGATCGCCGATCATGCCCGTGCCGCCGCCGATCAAAATGATGGGTCTGTGTCCGGCGTCCTGCATGTGGCGTATGGCGATGAGCGTGAGGAAGTGCCCCACGTGAAGGCTGGCTGCCGTCGGGTCAAATCCGATGTAGAAGGGCACGGACTCGCTGCCGAGCTTCTCGTACAGTTCCTCTTCGTACACCGTCTGTTTGATAAATCCCCGCGCGCGCAGGGTGTCCATCACATTCTGCATAATTTCTCCTCTTTTTGCTCTGCACGATACAAAAAAAACGGTTCACGCCGCGCGTAAACCGTGTGAATATTCCTCCTGATCTACGCGCGGAATGAGTATTACGGACAGACGTAATACAGATAGCCGTAGATTGCAACTGCGAGCGAACGTTTCATGGTTTTATTATACTCCGCGAAACTGCCTTTGTCAAACGACTGCGCTCCGAAATCATGCAAAATTCAGCGCCTTTTCTTCCTTTTCGGGCATATTCAGCCCGCGGAGGCCGCAAAGCCCGGCAAAGGCGCGTTCAAACGTACCGTCGCGCAGCAGGTTTTCGGCAAGGACGCGATTGCGCGCCGCCCGTTCGGCTTTGCGCTTGTCCTCGAGGATCTTTTCCATAGAGAGCGTTTTCATACTCCCTATTCTACGCATGATACTTGACAGATATTGTCATATATGCTAAAATTTTTTTAAGAAAATTTTGGGGGATCACGCATGAAATACCAGACGATGATCGATATGCTGTTCACGCTCCTCTTAAGGCGCAGAGTGAGTGCCGGCGAACTCGCCGCCCGTTATGACATCTCCGTGCGGACCGTCTACCGCTATATCGATGAAATGACGGTGGCGGGCATTCCCATCGACGTTGCGCGCGGCTCGGGCGGCGGCATCTATATCTCGGACGCATACAAACTCCCCAAGGGTTATATGACGCGCGAAGAGTACGACCGCGCCATCGGCGCCATGCAGGCGAGGGAGAGCGAGCTGCATGATCCCGCACTCGAATCCGCCATCCGCAAGCTCTCCGCGAAGGCGAAGGAGGAACGCCGCGACGGCGCCATCACGGGCAACATTCTGGTGGACAGCGGCACCTGGGGCTCGGAGCGGAAATTTTCGGAAAAGCTCTCCCTCCTCGAGCGTGCGACCGCCGAGCGGGAAGCGCTCGAGATCGACTATGTGGCGCGGGACGGACAGCATTCGCGGCGCACCATTCTGCCGCATCTGCTCGTCTACAAGCAGAATATCTGGTACGTCTACGCGTTTTGCCGCATGCGCGGCGCATTCCGTCTCTTCAAAGTCGGCCGCATGCGCTCGATCGTGAAAACAGGAGAATTTTTCGAACCAATGCCCTTCTCGCGCGACGACGTGCCGCTCTCCTTCTGGACGGATACACAGCAGTCCGTGGAGGCAAAATTCGCCCTCTCGCCCGAAGTACTTCCCTTTGCCGAGGAATGGCTCGGTATTGAAAACGTCTATGAAGCGGACGGAAAATATTATGCCGACGCGGTGTTGCCCGACGACGATTCGCTCGTCGAGAAGATCCTCTCGGCAGGCGCGGGCTTCAAAGTACTCTCCCCCGCCTCCCTCGCCGAACGCGTCAAGCAAGAGGCAAAAAAAATTATAGAGAGTTATTCTGCCGAATAAACTTACACTTGATGATCATATATCAAAACAGCGTTCCCTTTTCAGAAGGGAACGCTGTTTTTTAGTTACATGTTACGGAATGCACCGTGAGCGAAGCGGACATGAGTGTTGCGGCATCCCACCCACTGTAACTATATTCTCCGTGCCCGACCGATACGATCGTAATCGTACTTCCGCACAAATCAAAAGTCTGCGTCACCGTTGTATGTGCATAATCCTTCGTTTTGTTTATCAAGGTGATCGATGCATCTGTGCTTATCGTACCATATGTCGTATCTGCTATCTCATCGGATACATTATTGATCAGATAGATGTAGGAAGTTGATCGCAGTTGGAGCTGATCTGCAAACGAAGCAATGAAGAAGGTGTTCATCGCAACATTGATGGAATGGCCGTCTTTGAACCCATCTTGCCAACCATAATACCACCGTTGCCCGCTCATCGACCCCGTCTCACTTTTCAGCCAAAGCGCTTCTGCAATATAATCGGAAGAAAGCAGCTCTTGCGTATATTGCTTCCACGTTCCGTTATCGTTATACCACCAACCCATGAAAACAAAGCCTTCGGCTTCCGCCGTCACAAGCGTATCGGACGATATCTGCGGATAAAGCATGGAGCACAGCGGCGTGCCCGAACCGGAATCGTACCAAATATCCTGCGTGTCGACTGCAATGCCGTCTGCATAATATGTCACGCTGATTATTTCGGGCACAATGTAATAGTCATTTTCGTGCGTTTTCCAGTTAAACGAGCTCAGGCGATCCGCAGAAGCAAACAGGGTATCAAGTCTTGTCGTCGTGTCTGAGTATCCGTCTTGCCATTCGCCGCACGGATTCCGGAATACAAGCTCTGCGTTCAGCGAAAGAAGACTGGCAATACTCGTATCGAGCGTAATCCCGCTGAGGATATTCTCTGCAGTAGAAGAGAGCGTAACGTTGATATCGCTCATAACATCATTTGTAAAATTACCGCCGTTGAGAACGAGCAGCCAGGTATTACCGTCTGTTCCGCTGTTGTATTGATAGCGCGTCAAATAGTTTGAAAGAAGCGTGCCGTAATCGGTGTCCGTCATAGAATCGGAGCCGGAATCCGAGTCGGAGTCGGAGGTAGAATCGCCGTCCGAACTTGCTCCTGCAATCTGATTGGCTATAATATCGGTAAAGTTGAAGATATAGTTGACCTGATTGAGAATGTCGTTCATGAAGTTGGATAACGGCATAATGCGATACTCAGCAGCCTCACCCTCAATCGTTCGGCGCATATATACCATCCCCTCGCTCACATCGATGGTCATCTCTGTCGTTCCGCTGCTATTGAATGCAACGGAGCCCGCAAGGCTGTTGTCATAAGAGACGCTGAGGTTGACAACGACATCACCATCATTGACCGTAACGCCGATCGCAATGGGAAGATCGGTAAGCGAGATTCCGATGATGGAACCGCTCGCACTTCCGCTGATGTAGAAGCTGTCGTTCAGCTTGTAGCTGTCGCCGTCTTTATGCGTTGCAGAGAGCGCGATGGATTTGAGCAGTTCGTCCACGCCGTCGAACATGTAATTTGCATACTCCGAATAGGTGAGCGAAGCGACCTTCACCGCGCTCTCCCCCGCTCCGGATGTGAGCACCGCGGAACCGTCTGCATTCGCAAGCGTGAGCGGTTCGTAAGAGACTGCAAACGAAACGCTCGTTCTTTCGGAATTGTTCTCGCCGTAGATGTTTTCGAGCGCCATACCCGTGAGAAGAGAGCTTCCCTGCTCGCCCGCCTTGGTGAGCGTGACGGTGAGCGGCGAAAGGCCTTCCCCGCCGTAGACGAGGTCGGAATCGAGCGCGACCGTGAAGGAAGTCGTTCCTGCCGCCTCGTCGTACGTCACGCCAAGCTCCGTGAGATAGTAATCGAAAGGAATATCCGCAAGGACGGTTTCTCCCGTGACTGCCTCGGTAACGCCGTCAAGCATACCCTTGATGGCTTCGTTGATGCCGAGCGTATTCATGAGCACACTGCCGACCGCGCCGAACTGCCCCTGCTCATCGGGCGTGAGCCACTTGGAGATGAGATAGTCGTTGAGGATCCCGAATACGGCGTCCGTCTCGGTGATGCCGAGCTGCGCAAGGAAGCTTTGGAGCGTATCCTGCAAGAGAGAGACGCCGCTCGAAGCAAGGGTGAGAAGATCGCTTGCGGAGACCGCAAAGTTCAAAGGCGCATAGTTTTCGGTATCCTCGGGACGGTACTTGGAGAGGCTGACGAAGAAGTCAAGCTCCTCGTTGCCGTCGTAATCGAGCATCCAGAACTCAAAGTAGAGATCGGTGCCCTCTGCCGCCACTTCGTCCAGCCAAAGTTTGACATAGACATAGGAGTCGGGATCGACGATAAACGTCTTGTTCTCGGTGTCGATCGTAAAGAGCGTATCGCCGCCCGCGTGATAGACGAGCTCACCCTCGATATTGAACTTGGTCGTTCCCTCGGAGGTGTAGACGGTTTTCGCGTTCTTACCGATCGTCCAGCGGACGTCGCGCGCGGTCAGCGTATCGGACGCCGCGCCGACAAAGTCGAGAAGCTCGGCGATGTCGTCGTTTGTGAGATATTCTCCCTCCGGCTCTTCGAACGTACCCGCAAACGGGCCTGCGGTGAGCGTTCCGGAGAGCGTGAGATCGCCCGGGGAGAACGGAAGAACTGCAATGGTAAGCGATCCGTCTTTGCCGCTCTTCAGCTCCGCCGAAATGTCCCCGTAGGAGACGCTTACAATGCCGCCCTCTGTGGGTGCGCCGAAGCTGATCGCATTGATCATGGAAGGAAGGTCGAGCTTTGCAAGGAGCTCCGCGACGACACTTCCCGTCTGCATGGAGGACGTGAGCGCGTCGAAATCGGTGGGAAGCGTCTCGCCCACGACGTAGCCCTGCGCCGTCGTCATAATGCGTTCATAGACGGACCTGAACGCGTCGCTGAGACCACGAAGCGCGCTTTCGGTGTATTCAAGATCGACCCCAACGCTGCCGTAGACGAGCTTGACGCGCTCCGCGTCCGCATAGACTTCGATCTTCTGCGAGACATCGTCCAGTGTGAGGATGAGATCGAGCGTGAGCATAAAGCCGTCGCCGCCCCACGCGATCGCACCGTTCTGCACGGAGAGCGTGATCCTGGTATTTTGATAGGTGAGAGCGAGCGTGCCGCCGATCGACAGCGATTCGTTTTTAATGATCTCGATGACGGTGTCGAGCACAGGGGTCACGTCGGCGTAGTCTGCATAGTCGTCGCCGTCGATCGCAAATGCCGCGCCCTTCGTGAGCGTAAGTGCAAGCCCGTTGAGCGCGGAATTTTCCTCTGCCGCAACGGAAATGCTGCCGTTTTCGTTGCGTTCGAGCGAGAGATCGCCGAGATCGAACTGCACGCCGAGCGCCCTCAAGAGCTGAGTGCCGCGCAGCAACAGACTGCTCTCCGATGTAAGATCGATGACTTCGCCGAGGTTGAGTGCGAAGAGTTTGGAGAGAATTTCATTCAGATCGGGATCGCCCGCCTCCACACCGACAATTTGGGTGACAGCACCGATCGCGTCCTTCACGCTGAGTTTGAGTTTTGCTCCCTCGATCGTGAGATAGATATAGCCGTCCGCCCCGTAGGCAAACCCGACCGTCTTGCCTGCCGTCTGATAGGAAACCGTCAGTTCGCCCTTGACGGCAAATTCTTTGAGCGATACGGAGAGCGTGCCCGCAAGCGAAAGATCATCCTTTGTATAGCCGACCGAAACTTTGAGGCCGTTCTCGCGAACGAGATCGATTACTGCATTGACGAGCGGCAAAATATCCGTATAGCCTTCCGTCTCCACCGTGAATGCCTCGCCCTTGGTGAGCGCAAGATCTGCGCCGAGCACGCTCGCCGTGATCTTATCGGAAGCAACCGTCACGTTCACATCGCCGAGGGCGAAGTCCACGCCGAGCGCCTTCAAAAGCTCCGTGCCCTTCAGGGTAAGCGTAAGCGCATCAGTATCGTCGAACTTTACAAGTTCGCCCAAATCGAGCGCAAACACGGTTTCGAGAATATCCAGCTCGCTGCTCGTGAGATTGTCTGTATTTATGCCGAGAAGTCCCGTGATGAGCGAGATCGCTTCGT
>CALVLR010000090.1 GCA_944340685.1 uncultured Clostridia bacterium
AAAGATCTCTCGCGTGGCGGCTGCTTTTTCAGCCGCCCCTCGGGCGTAATCATGATGCTCACGTTTCATTCAGCTGTTTTTTCAAACATTCCACACGACGGGTTGTCCTTCCTCGTAGTGCCAATAATTTCCTGCCGCAGACGGCTGCTCTTCCATGTAATAATAGATTGCTGCTTCGGTCAGAGGCTCATTGTGCTCCGAGATTTCGATCATGTTCCATTCGGCTTCCGTGCCCTGATAGAATACACTTTCCAGCGCCGTGCACCCCTCAAAGGCATACGAACCGATCTGCGCTGTCTCCTTTCCCATCACAATGCTTACCATACCGTCGCAGTCATAGAACGCCGATCCGCCTATCCTTGTTACTCCTGCTCCGAAGGTCGCATGTTCCAGCTTTCCGTATCCTCGGAATGCGGAAAATGCAACGGGAACGTCGACAGAAAGCGTGGTTACGACTTCCCCGTCGAGTACGAGCTTCTCGGCAAAATAGAGCGGATTGGAATACGCATTCGCAAAGGATATTTCACACCATGCGTCGATATCCGAAATCATCACATTTTCGAGCGACTCGCATTCATAAAACGCCCTTTCCCCGATGCTATGTACGTTTTCACCGATCGTGACGTCTTTCATGCCGGTACAGCCCCAAAACGTTCTTGCCCCGATCGTGCGCAGCGAGGCCGGCAATGCGATCTGCTCCAGGCTGTAACACCCGCGGAACGCGGATTCCCCAATTCGCTCCAAACCCTCATGAAAGACCACCGCGCCAAGTTTCTCACAGGACGCAAATGCAGATGTCTGGATGTCCTCGATACTCAACGGGATTTCAAGCGCGGTCAACTCCGCTTGCTGCATAAAGGCTGCCTGCCCCACGCCCGTCACCGGAAGTCCGTTGTGCTCTGCGGGCAGCTCGATATTTCCGTTCAATGGCTCCGTGCTGCCGATGACGGAATAGCTGTCTTGATCCGCATTCTCCCGATACAGGAACAGCTCCTCCTCTGTCGGCGCCGTCGGAGCACACGCCGTCAAACATGCAGCGACCGCCAGCAATGGCGCAAGAGACAAATATCTTTTTCTCATCTTGAATCCCCCTATCTTTTCGATCTTTATTCCTTTCAGAAATACCGCTCCTCTTCGTCGGCGCGGCAGACGCGGTAGCTTAAAATCTTCATGCGGTCAAAGTCGAGCGGCTTCACCTCGGTCAAGAGCCCGCTTGCGAGCTCCTCTTTGACGATCCCGCGCGGCAGGAAGGCATAGCCCAGCCCCGCGGCGAGATAGTCCTTGACCTTGTTGGAGTTATCAACCTCGAACGGGAAGACGTGCCCCGCGGGGAACAGCTCTCTCAAATACGAGCCGATCTCGGCGAGCGAGAAATTGCACATGGCGCAGGGAAGCTCGGGGAGCTGCGCGCGCGTGACCCCATCCGGAAACCCGTTCTTATCCGCCCGCACCAAAAAGGCAAGCTCGTCCTCCGAAAATGGCGTACACTTATACCCCACGCGCTTGACGCTCTGATAGACGTATGCCGCGTCCAGCAGCCCGTCCCACAGCATCTCCAGGATCTCGGCGGTGTGTCCGAGCGTGACGCGGTAGGCGTGCCCCTCGGCGACCCCCTTTAAGATGTGCTCTTTGAGCGCGCCCTCGTACACGGCGTTGGTCGCACCCAGCCTGATCTGCCGCACGCCGCCCTTGACGGCAGAGAGGCAGGCGTCCTCCATTTCCACAATGCGCCGCGCATACTCGTGAAAGAGCTTCCCCTCCTCGGTGAGCGCGCCGTTGCGCGTCTCGCGCCGGAGCAGGCGGACGCCCGTTTCCCGCTCGAGCTCGGCAATGCGGTTGGTGACGGTGGACTGCGCCACAAAGAGATGTTCCGCCACGCGGGTGAAATTTTTGAGTTTGACAAGCAGCAGGAACGTGCGCAGCGTCTCTGTATTCATAATTCGATTATTCGATAACCCCTATGCAATAATTCATTTTTCAAATAATTGACGGCAGTATACCACATATGCTATACTCTTGTCAAACAAAATCGACAAGGAGAACAGCTATGGGAATGACGATGTCGCAGAAGATCCTTGCTTCGCACGCGGGGCTTGACGCGGTGGAAGCGGGACAGCTCATTGTGGCAGATCTCGATATGGCGCTCGCTAACGACATCACCGCCCCCGTCGCCGTCAGGGAGATGGAGAAGGTGGGCGGTCATGTGAAGTACAAGGAACGCGTGGCGCTCGTGATGGATCACTTTACGCCAAACAAAGACATCAAGGCGGCGTGCCAGGTGAAATGCACGCGCGAGTTTGCGATGCGCGAGGGTGTGGAGAATTTTTTCGACGTGGGGCGCATGGGTATTGAGCACGCGCTCCTGCCCGAACAGGGACTTGTGGGCGCGGGCGACTGCGTGATCGGCGCGGACAGCCACACCTGCACCTACGGCGCTTTGGGCGCGTTCTCGACGGGCGTAGGCTCCACCGACCTCGCCGCAGGCATGATGACGGGGCAGTGCTGGTTCAAGGTGCCCGCCGCCATCCGCTTTGTGCTCCGCGGCGCCCTTCCGAAGTATGTGACGGGAAAGGACCTTATATTACATATCATCGGCATGATCGGCGTGGACGGCGCGCTCTACAAGAGCATGGAGTTCACGGGCGAGGGCGTATCGTCTCTCTCGATGGACGACCGCTTTACGGTGTGTAACATGGCGATCGAGGCGGGCGCAAAGAACGGCATTTTCCCCGTCGATGAAAAGACGCTCGCCTATATGGAAGGGCGGTTCAGGCGCCCCGTGAAAATTTATGAGGCGGATGCGGACGCAGTCTATGAGCGGACGATCGAGATCGACCTCGCGGCGCTCCGTCCCACCGTGGCGTTCCCCCACCTGCCCGAAAACACCAGGACGGAATGGGATGCGCTCCCCATCGAGCAGGTCGTCATCGGCTCGTGCACGAACGGGCGCATTTCCGATCTTCGTCAGGCAGCCGAGATCTTAAAGGGAAGACAAATCGCAAAGAACGTGCGGTGCATCGTCATTCCCGCCACGCAGGAGGTGTACCTGCAAGCCATTCACGAAGGGCTTGCCGACATCTTTATCAAGGCGGGCGCGGTGCTCTCCACCCCCACCTGCGGACCGTGTCTCGGCGGGCACATGGGCATTCTTGCCGACCATGAGCGGTGCGTCTCGACGACCAACCGCAACTTTGTGGGACGCATGGGGCACATCACGAGCGAGATCTACCTCGCCTCCCCCTACACGGCGGCGGCGAGCGCAGTGCTCGGAAGACTGGCAACTGCCGAGGAGGTATGCAAATGATCGTAAAAGGCACGGTACATAAATACGGAAACGACGTGGATACCGACGTCATCATTCCGGCGCGGTATCTGAACACTTCTTCGGAAGAGGAGCTTGCCGCGCACTGCATGGAGGATATCGACCCCGATTTTATCAGACGGGTGAAAAAGGGCGACATCATCGTGGCGGAGGATAACTTCGGCTGCGGCTCCTCGCGTGAACACGCTCCCATCGCCATCAAGGCGAGCGGCGTCTCCCTCGTCATTGCGAACACCTTCGCGCGCATCTTCTACCGCAACGCCATCAACATCGGGCTGCCCATTCTCGAATGCCCCGAGGCGGTCAAGGCGATCAGGGCGGGCGATACCGTTTCCTGCGACCTTGCAAAGGGCGTGATCACCGACGAGACGACGGGCGAGACTTTCCGCGCGCAGCCCTTCCCCGACTTTATCCAGAAGATCATCGACGCGGGCGGACTTTTAAAGTCGCTCTCTTAAACAGCAGATCGCTTTTTTCGCGCGCATGCATTGACAGGCATGCGCGCCTGCGGTATACTGTACTGTAAGGTCTTGCGCAGTTCAGCCGGACATGGGCTTACACGGAAAGAGTGAAGGCGGCGAAGCTAACCGTTGCTACATCGCCGCCGAAAGAAAACCCGCGGTTAGCCGCAGTCAAGCGTAGCGCGTCGCGGCGGCGTTTTCTCTAAAACTCACGATTTTTTCTCTCGTCAGTTCGAGAGAAAAAGTCGTGAATATCATCACGAAGATTTTACGCGTCAGTTCGCGGAAAATCTGTGAACAAAGGAGGTTTCTATGAAAAAACATATTGCCGTACTTGCAGGGGACGGCATCGGTCCCGAGATCACCGACGGCGCGATCGCCGTGCTTGAAAAAGTTGCAGAAAAATACGGCCACGAATTTACCTTTGAGCATCTGCCCATCGGCATCTGCGCCTTGGAGGAGACGGGCGAACCGCTCCCCTCCCGCACGGTGGAGCGCTGTCTTGCCTCCGACTCCGTGCTCCTCGGCGCGGTGGGCGGCGCCGTGGGCGACAAGCGCATTCTGGCGCTTCCGGCCGACAAGCGCCCCGAGGCAGGCCTGCTCGCCATCCGAAAGGCGCTCGGGCTGTACTCGAATATCCGCCCCGCCAAGCTCTGGGCGGCGCTCGCGGACGCCTCTCCCCTCAAAAGAGAGCTGGTGGAAAAGGGCATTGAGATCATCGTCGTGAGAGAACTGACGGGCGGCATCTACTTCGGCGCACGCGGCACGGGCGAGGATCCCGAATTTGGCAAAACGGCGTGGGACACCGAAAAGTATTCGGTGAAGGAGATCGAGCGCATCACGCGGATCGCCTGTGAGCTTGCGATGAAGCGCAGCAAAAAGATCATCTCCGTGGACAAGGCGAACGTGCTGGAAAGCTCCCGCCTGTGGCGCAGAACGGTGCACGCCTATGCCGAGGCGCACTACCCCGAAGTCACGGTGGAGGATATGCTCGTCGACAACGCCGCGATGCAGATCGTGAAAAACCCCGCGCAGTTCGACGTGCTCCTCACCTCCAACATGTTCGGCGACATCCTCTCCGACGAAGCCGCGCAGGTGACGGGGTCCATCGGCATGCTCGCCTCCTCGTCGCTCGGCGATACGACGCGCGGCCTGTACGAGCCGATCCACGGCTCCGCGCCCGACATCGCGGGGCAGGACAGAGCCAACCCCATTGCGACCATCCTCTCGGCGGCGATGATGCTGCGCGACTCCTTTGGGCTGACCAAGGAGTGCGCGGCTGTGGAAAACGCCGTCTCCGAAGTCCTCAGCGAAGGCTGGCGCACGGCGGACATCTTCTCGGAAGGCATGAAAAAAGCGGGCTGCAAACAAATGGCGCAGCTGATTGCGGAGAAAATATGAGTATTTCCGAACATGCAGCGCAACTGCTCGGCAGGCTTGCGGCGGGCAATTGTTTCGGCGAACCGGTCACGCTCGTCGCCGCGACCAAGACGCGCACGCCTGCGGAGATCAACGAGGCGATCGCGGCGGGCATTACCGACATCGGCGAGAACAAGGTGCAGGAGTTCCGCGATAAATTCGACCTCGTGCAGGGCGGGAACCGCCACTTCATCGGGCATTTGCAGACAAACAAGATCAAGTACCTCGTGGGCAGAACGTACCTCATTCAGTCGCTCGACAGAGACGAACTTGCTGCGGAGCTCTCCAAGCGGTGTGTGCGCGAAGGCGTCACGCAGGACGTACTCATCGAAGTCAACATCGGCTGCGAAGAGAGCAAGAGCGGCTATCCCCTATCGGAAGCATGGGCGGCATATGAGCGTATCCGCGCCACGGAAGGGCTGCGCGTGCGCGGCTTTATGGCGATGCTTCCCCTTGCCGGCAGCGAAGAAGAGAAGGCGGCTCTGGTCAAAGATATGCGCGCGCTCTTTGACCGCGCGCGGCAGGCGGACGAAAATATCCGCTGGCTCTCCATGGGCATGAGCGGCGACTGGGAACTCTGCCTCGGACATGGTGCCAACATGATCCGTCTCGGCACCGCGATCTTCGGCGAACGCCACTATCCGGGGCAGGCATAAATTACAAAAAAACGCACATACGAAAGAGAGAGCTATGCCTTCTTCCATTACACACGAACTCATTGCAACCGAAGCGCAGAAGCGGCTTCCCGCCGCGATGCAAAGCATTGTTGAAAGCGCCCCCGCGGCGTACTTTTTGGGCGCGCAGGGGCCGGATCCCTTTTTCTTCGCCACAGCGAAGGGCGAGGGGGTAAACTTCGGGAAATTTTTGCACCGCAACGCGGTGTACGAGCTTTTTTCCGCCTTTCAGCGCTTTCTCGAAGCCCTCCCCGCGGCGGAGCGCGCCGTACCCCTGGCGTATTGTCTGGGCTATGTGACGCATTACTGCGCCGACGTGGCATTTCATCCCTGCGTATACCGCTACATGCAGCAGAACAAACTCAGAAAACGGGAACATCAGCGCATTGAAAACGATTGGGACGTATACTTTGCACGCAAGATCGCAGGGAAAGAGGCGGAGAACTATTCCTTCCCCGCGGTCGTGAAACTGGAAAACGATGTAAAGCCGCTGTGGAAGTATGCCTCGGCGGAACTTGGCAGGAAGATCCCCCACGGCGCAATGCGCAGCGCGCTCACGGGCTTTTCCAAGTATCTGCGTTTTTTCCACCGCAGGTGCTACAGCTCGCAGCGGCGCTGGGCGCGCTTCGATAAACTCTTCCATATCCGCGCGCTCTCCTGCCTGTACCCCTCCCGCAGCCCCGACCAGGCGGTCCTCGAAGGAGAAAGGTTTGAGCAGGCAGCCAACATGGAGGGACTTCCGCCCGTAAAGACGGCGGACGATTTGTTTGAACGCGCCGTCTCGCAGAGCGTATACCGCATGATGCTCTTTTACGACCACATCAGCGGCATGCCCCTGCCGCGCGAACAGTTCGACAGGCACCTTCTGACGGGGCAGCACATCGCCGGTCAGAAGAACGACAAAGGTCAAATATAACAACGCGCCGCGGGCATGGTGCCCGCGGCGCGCGTTTTTCTGTGAAAAGATCATTGACCGGCAGAGCGACGGTCTTTGGAATAGACGCACCCGCAGTAGTTCTGCCGGTACAGGCAGTATTGCTGTGAAAGACGGATGGAGTGCAGATAGCCGCCCCGCTTTTTAAAGTCGGAAGGCAGGTACTCCACGCCGAACTTTTCCGCTGTTTCAAACCCGATGCGGTTGATCAGCTCGGCATTCTTTAAGGGCGAGAGCGTGAGCGTGGTGCCGAACATATCGTACCCGTGCTCCTTCGCCGCCTGCGCGGTGTGTTCAAGGCGGAGACGGAAGCAGCGCGCGCACCGCGCGCCTCCCTCGGGCGCGTCCTCAAACCCCGCGGCGACCGCCGCGAAGTCCTCGGGCGCATAGGCGCAGTCCAGCGTATCCGCCCAGCCCGTCTCGCCGACGAGCCGCAACAGCTCGGCTCTGCGCTTTTCGTACTCCGCGGCGTCCGAGAGATTGGGATTGTAAAAATAGACGGTGACGTGCGTCTTCCCCGCAAGCTCTGCAAGGCAGTGCGAGGCGCATGGCGCGCAGCATGCCTGAAGGAGCACCCGCTTTTCCGCCGCCCCTTCGAGCGCGCGGAGCATGGCGGCGTCGTAATTCATCTTGTTCATGCGTCCAGAAGGTTGTTGAGCGCCGAGACGAGCGCCTGCACGGCGGCGCGGGTGATATCCGAGTTTTCCCCTGCGCCCCAGAATACCCGCTCGCGGCTCTCCACGCCGAGGTAGCTGATCGCCTGTGCGAAGGAGCCGGAGGAGAGCGCATGCTGCTCGTAGCCCGTGAGATTGTATTGCAGGCGGAAATGCTGTTTTAAGGCGTTGGAGACGGCGTCGAGCCGCCCGTTGCCCGTCGCCTCGACGACCGTTTTCTCATTGCCCTCGACGATCTCTACGATCGCCGTGATGCCGTTCTCCTGCCGGTAGTGGACTTCTCCGAGATCGAAATATTTGCGCGGGGTCAGGAACTGTCTGCCGAACACCTCGAAGATCTCGGGCGCTTTCAGCTCGCGGTGCTCCACGTCGGAGACGTGTTTGACGGCGTAGCTCATCGCTTCCTTCATGCGGACGGGGAGCTTGATGCCGTAGGCATGCTCCAGAACATACCCAACGCCGCCCTTGCCCGACTGCGAATTGATGCGGATGACGTCGGAATCGTACTCCCTGCCCACATCCTTGGGGTCGATGGGAAGATAGGGAACGTCCCACACCGTGCGGTGCGTCTCTTCGCGGAACTTCATGCCCTTTGCGATCGCGTCCTGATGCGAGCCGGAGAACGCGGCAAACACCAGCTCTCCCGCATAGGGCTGGCGGGGCGAGATGTGCATGCCCGTGTACGTCTCGTACAGCGCCGCCACATAGGGCATATTGGAAAAATCCAGCCCCGGATCGACGCCCTGCGAGTACATGTTCATGGCGAGGGTGACGACGTCGCAGTTGCCCGTGCGCTCGCCGTTGCCGAAGAGCGTCCCCTCCACGCGGTCGGCGCCCGCCAGAAGCCCGAACTCCGCGGAAGCCACGCCCGAGCCGCGGTCATTGTGCGGATGCAGGGAGATGACGACATTCTCGCGGTATCTGAGGTGTTTGTGCATATATTCGATCTGCTGTGCGTAGACGTGCGGCATGGCGTTCTCCACCGTGGCGGGAAGGTTGATGATCGCCTTTCTGTCCGCCGTGGGCTGCCAGACGTCGAGCACCGCGTTGCACACTTCGAGCGCGTACTCAGGCTCGGTGCCCGTAAAGCTCTCGGGAGAGTATTCAAAGCGGTACCGCTCCCCCGCCTCGTCGGTAAGCTTTTTCAGGAGCTGTGCGCCGTCCACCGCGATTTTCTTGATCGCCTCCTTATCCTTGCGGAACACCTGCTCGCGCTGCGCAACGGAGGTGGAATTGTAGACGTGCACGATGACGTTTTTCGCTCCGCGGATCGCCTCGAACGTCTTTTTGATGATGTGCTCGCGCGCCTGCGTGAGGACCTGGATGGTCACGTCGTCGGGAATCAGCTTGCGGTCGATGAGCGCGCGCAGAAAATCGTACTCCGTTTCGCTCGCGGCGGGAAAACCCACCTCGATCTCTTTGAAGCCGATCTCCACGAGAAGGTTGAAAAATTCCAGCTTGGTCTCCAGCCCCATCGGCTCGATAAGCGCCTGGTTGCCGTCGCGCAGGTCCACGCTGCACCACACGGGCGCACGCCCGACCATGCTCTTTTCCGCCCAATCCATGCACCGCTCGGGAGGAAGAATAAACTGTTTGCAGTACTTTTTCACGTCCATATCGTCACCTCTCTTTTTGCCGCGCCTTCAAATAAAAAAACGCCTCTTTCTTCCGAAAGAGACGCATATCTTTGCGCGGTACCACTCTTTTTGCGGGAAAATCCCGCCGCCTCATCGGGCACAAACATGCCCTTCCCCCGTAACGGTGGGACTCCGTTCCCCCTTACTCCGATGTTCGGGAGGACCGCTCGGCGGCGAGTTCGCCCCTCAGCCTCTGCCGCCTCGCACCAAACGGCGGCTCTCTGCAAGCAGGCTCAAGAAGTTACTGTTCCGCTTCTTCGCGTTATCTTACTATCATCATAGCACAGTTCTACGCGAAATGCAAGCAATTTCCAGAAAAATTTAATAATTTTCGGGCTTGACCTGGAAATAAGACTGCGGGTGCGCGCAGACGGGGCAGACCTCGGGCGCCTCGCTCGCCTTGACGATCGCGCCGCAGTTGAGGCACTGCCAGTATACTTCGCCGTCTTTGACGAACACTCTGCCCTCTTCCACATTTTTCAGAAGCTTCAGATAGCGCGCCTCGTGCTCTTTCTCGACGGAAGCGACTTTCTCGAACATATTGGCGATCGCGTCAAACCCTTCCTCGCGCGCGACCTTGGCGAACGTGGGATACATATCCGTCCACTCGTCGTTCTCGCCCGCCGCCGCGGCTTTCAGATTCTCCGCCGTCGTACCGATGCCGCCCGCGATCAGCTTATACCACATCTTGGCATGCTCCCGCTCGTTGCCGGAGGTCTCTTCAAAGATCGCCGCGATCTGGTTGTAGCCGTCTTTCTTTGCTTTGGAGGCAAAGTATGCGTACTTGTTCGTCGCCATGCTCTCCCCCGCAAACGCCGCCATCAGGTTTTCCAACGTCTTGGTGCCTTTCAGATCTTTCATAGTCGTATCTCCTTTTTTCTTTTGCGTTCTCACGCTTTTGTTTTTTTTTACAGTCGGCGCAGATCCCGAAGAACTCCACTTCGCAGCCGTCGATGCAAAAACCATCGCTCTCCGCGCCCGCCGCAATGGCGGAAAAATCGGGGAGGAATACGTCGCACACCTTCCCGCAGACGCGGCACCTGCCGTGCGCATGCGGCGCGAGCGTGTGATCGTACCGCATATCGCTGCCGGAGAGCGCGACGCGGCGCACCTGCCCGTTCTCGGCAAACCCGCCCAGGACGCGGAACACCGTCCCCCTCGAAACCGTGGGATGTTCGGCATGCACGCATTCATAGACCTGCGTCGCCGTCGGATGATCGAGGCGCGTGAGTGCGTCGTATACCATTTGTTTTTGTCTGGTATTGCGCAGAGCGCCCATATCCTTCTCCTTAATAAGACTTATTCTTGATAAGAGTATAGCATAAAAAAAGAAGGCTGTCAAGCCTTCCTTTGAAAATATTTTCGGAAAAATGCGCCGCGTGCAATCCGGCGGGTGCGCCGCTCAGTCCTCCGCGCCGTCGAGCTCGGCTGCCTCGTCTGCGTCCTCAAAGTCCTCGTACTGGGCACAGAACTCGGCAAAGACTTCGTCGAGCTCGTCGTCGTCCTCGATCTGCACGAGGCGCTCGTCGTCCTCCTCGCCCTCGATACGGTAAATAGCGACCTCTTCGCCCTCGTCTTCGTCCTCCTCAGCCTCTTCCTCGGCGTCCTTGATCTCGGTGAGCGCGCAGTACCAGCCGCCCTTATATTCGAACGTCATCAGATGCTCGAAGCGGAATGTGTTGCCCTCGTCGTCCACAAGCTCGACGATGTTCTCATCCTCGTTGTAATCGTTGCGTTCTTCTTTCATGGTCTCACTCCTTTTTTATTTCTTGATTTTTTTGAGATAGCTCTCCAGAATATACGCCGCCGCAATGGAGTCCACCTGTTTTTTGCGCTTATCTTTTTTGGCGGATACGCCCATCTCGATGAGATCGCCCCGCGCCGCGCGCGTTGTATAGCGTTCGTCCTCCAGAATGACGGCAAGCCCTTCGGCTTCGAGCGCTGCGGCAAAGCGGCGCGTCTTTTCGCTCTGCACGCTCTCGGAGCCATCCTCGTTGAGGGGAAGCCCCACCACAACGGTATGCACGCCCCGCGCCGCGGCGATCGCGGCAAGCGCGGCAATATCGCGCCTGAAATCGCCCGTGCGGAAGTAGGTATCGGAGGGCACGGCATAGTCGCC
The DNA here is from genome assembly GCA_944340685.1 of uncultured Clostridia bacterium. Taxonomy (GTDB): domain Bacteria; phylum Bacillota; class Clostridia; order Christensenellales; family Borkfalkiaceae; genus Gallimonas. The sequence goes on from CALVLR010000090.1 coordinate 11,241, forward strand.
GAAGGGATCGCTGAACGCGACGCCCACGCGCTTATCGCCTACGTCGAAGGCGGCAATCTGTTCCAACATACTTTGAGTATACCATATTCTCCGCATAAAGTAAACGGTTTCGCCGTAAAATCTCTGCGATCGCCGCACGCCGTATCCCCGCCTGTACGGCGGGGCTTTCCCATTAAAATTGCGGCGGGTCTTGCACTTCCTCCGCAGATATGGTACAATCGAAACGATCAACAGACAGGCGGTGCAAAAAATGGCAATGTACTTTCTGCAAAACCGATGGCGCTTAGAGCGCAATGCCCTGCAATATTACGGACTGCGCAACCGCGAAAACCTGTTCCGCAACCGCATACGGCTTTCCGGGTGATTTTCACAAGTTTTTCAAATCGTCTTGAAAAAAACGCAGATATATAGTAAAATACATCATATTACAATACGTTCCCGTATTGCCGCGGGCAGAACAATGTCCCGCAGATGAGGGAGAAGGAGAATGAAGATGAGAACAAGAACTATCGGAAAACACCTGCGGCATATCGCCGCGCTGCTGCTCATCCCCGTGTTTGCCTTGCTGCTGTTTGCCGGCTGTGCAAGGGAAACGTATACCGTGACCGTCGTCGGCGGTACGGGCGGCGGTGAATTCAGTCCCGGCGCGACGTGTACGGTCACGGCGGAAGTCCCGGAGGGGCTGCACTTTATCCAGTGGTCGGTGGACGGCAAAAAGTTTTCCACCGAGAACCCCTGTACCTTTGAAGTGACGGAAAATACGCGCATCACCGCCATATGCGATGAAGATGGCGTGCTCATCCTCGATAAGAGCGTGGGCGGCAATCCCATCGGCGGATTCGGCGTGGGCGACGACACGTTCGACAGCTTCTGGACGACGGAGAGCGAGCCGTGGCAGGAAGGAGACCTCGATTACAGCGACGTGATCACTTACGGCGGCGATCCTGCCGTGCTTGTCGAGGAGAAGGACGGCGTGGAGACGGCTTACCTCTATGTCGGGCACGACATCACGACGGAGAAGATCACATCGACCTACACCATGCCCGAGTGGATCTGCTATTCCTCGACCGATCTCATTCATTGGAAGACGGAGAGCATCATCATGGACGTGGAAGACATCCCCTGGGCGCAGGGGCAGGCTTCCGGCGTCGTGACGCAATCGGCGTGGGCTTCGCAGGTCGTAAAATACGAGGACTATTATTGGTTCTTCCTCTGCACCTGGTCGGAGGCAGTTTCCAGCGCCGTGACCGCCAACGAACGCGGTCAGATGTGCATCGGCGTTGCGGTATCGGACAGCCCGACAGGCCCCTTCAAGTGCTACAACGAACCGCTCGTATACTCGAGCTGGACGAATAACACGGAGGAGGGACGGCAGGCGGGCGACTTGGGCTGGAACGACATCGACCCGACCGCCTATGTCACGCCGGACGGTGAATTTTATGTGGCATGGGGCAACTCTAATTCCTTCATGTGCCAGGTGGATATGATCAGAAGCAGCGGCAGAGAGAACGGAACGGGCTACAATGTGGCGCTTGCGATCGTCGACCAGAGCGAGAGCACATCCGGAAACCTTGTGACGACCGATGACCCGACATTCTATTGGTACAGCGAGCGCGGCGGCGATATCGAAGGCATTGCCGACATTATGCGCATCGATCTCACCTCGCAGGCGGCGAACGACCCCTTCACCGAAGCGCCCTATCTGTATATGCGCGAGACTGCTTCGGGATACCGCTACTATATGTTCTATGCCTCCAACTGGCGGGAGGCGCTCGCATACAGCTATGTGGATACCGCAACTGCAGACGGCGTATGGGAGGCACAGTGGACGTTCGGCAATCGCCTGATGGATCCGACTGCGACTTCCAACACCAACCACCCCGCCGTGTTCGATTTCGGCGGCAAGACATATATGATCTACCACAACGGGTCTCTTCCCTACGGCTGCGGATACCGCCGCGTGGCATGCATCGCCGAACTGGAATTTGACGAGAACGGCATGATCGCCGCCGTTGTGGAGACTTCCACCG